>JBJETC010000314.1:0-6423 GCA_051883115.1 Anaerovoracaceae bacterium | reverse complement strand
AGGTGCTGAGATCTCATTCGACTTCACTTCCGGTTCCTTTATGTAAAAATAGAATACGCCTGCCGGGTCCTTGTCCTTACCGCATGCGGCATCGAGGTAAGCCATGAGCTGGAGGCTGTAGCCCTGGCGGACATAGCTCCTCCTGATCTCGGGCGTCCCCGTCTTGTAGTCTATGATCTTCACCTTGCCGTTGCCGAGGATGTCGACCCTGTCGATCTTCCCCTTCATGCTTATGCTGCGGCCGCCCGACTCGAAGACGACAGGATCGCTGTCACCCCCGCCGAAAGGTTTTTCGTATGAGCTTTCACTGATATCGCCGGCGCGGGCCTGCTGTATCAGGGCTTTCAGCGCCGTCTCAAGCACGCTCTGCATCCTGGCGAGCCTGTATTTTTCATCGTTCGTATATGAGAAAAGGCCGTCCCTGTACGTCCCGCTCTCCTCCTTAAGGACTTTCGCGACGTTCCCGCGGATCCACTCGTCGTCAGCAGTGTCCCACAGGCCGTCGCGGCTGAGCATGCTCGTGAGTTTCATGATGCTCTCGTGGTAAACATCGCCTGTTTCCCTCGATGACGCCTCATATATCCTTCTCTCTCGCGGCTGGAGTCCGTAAAGGATGAAGTGCCTGAACGGGCACGATGTATATGATTCAAGCTGCGACGCGCTCATCGTACTGCTTTCGCGTCCGTTCCGCGTAAAGAATATCGAAGAAAGGTCAGCCCCGAGGTCCTCGGGATTGTTCCTGAAAGCCTCGCCCGATGCTATGACATCGTCGCTTTCCTCATCGTTTTCCATGAACCAGCGCCCTGCAGCCTGCCAGACGTCGTTCATCGGCTCGCCGCCGCGCCTGCTGTCAGTCAGCGCATATGAGTAATGTCGGAGCGTGCTCGCTCTGCCTCCGACGAAATCCATGCTGTCGCCCGTGTTCTCGACATCCTTCTCTGTCTTTTTATCAGGGAACATCTCCCTTATCACACGCACGAGTTCAGACGGCCTCATCGACTTGCCCTCCGAGTCTGAATCCGAAAAACTTATCCACAGCCTCTCCGACGGGCAGGAAAAAGCCCTGTAGATCGCGAGGCTGTTTTCTCTTGCCCTCATACGCCTGTCAGGTCCTATGGAATAGTCTGCGGCGCTTATCCTGTCGAGCTCTTCAGACGTCAGTATGCCGTCATCCGAAGACACGGACGGAAGCAGCCCGTCATTCGCCCCTATGATAAGGACAGCCCTGACGTTCGGCATCATCGTCCTGCTGACAGTCCCTATGAGAAGGTCGTCTGGCGTGTCCGGGATGATACCGGCCTCCGTCTCGGTGAGCCCTGTCGTCAGGAGGTCCATGAAACTCTTCCTGTCGTACGGCTCGTCGCCGGTCAGCTCGGCGATCTGGTCAAAGATGTCGAGTATGAGCTGCCAGACCTGCACTGTCTCCTGCGAGAGATCGAGCAGTCCCTGGTCTTCCTGCGCCTGCGCCTCGGCATCAGTCCTCTCTACGATGTCCATATCGCGCGTCAGGAAATAGAAAAATCCCGTCATGAAGTCGCGCGTCGTCCTGCTTTCCGACGAGATCCTGTCGAGCTTCACGAGCGGTTCCATCACGGCTTCTCTCGCCTTGTTAAGCTCCGCCAGCTCTTCCTCGCTGTATTCGAACGTCCCCTTTGTAAAAGGCTCCTTCCACGCGCGTCCGTCTATCCTGTATTTCAGCACGTAATTCTCGAGCTCGTCCGCGACATCCGTCCCGATGCCGAACATCCCCGTCTTCAGCGCCTTGAAAATGTCCTGCGACCTGAAGCCTCCGTTCACGCACTGCAGTATGGACAAAATGAAGACTGCCGTGTTCGTGTTGAGTATGCTTCTTTTCCTGTCGAAAAATGACGGCAGCCCGTATTCGTCAAAGCATCTCTGTATGACTGCCCCGTTGTGCTCGAGGTCTGTCGAGATCACGGCAATGTCCCTGTACCTGTATCCTTTGTCGCGCACCAGGCTCAGTATGTACGCCGCGGCGGATTCCGCCTCATTCGTGATATTCGCGGCCTCCACGAGCGTCACGCCCGTGCCGTCCGCCGGCTGCCCCGCCTCGCATCCCGAACACGGCCCGCCCGGCGCCGCAGAAAAAAGCCCCCGCTCGACACACTCGATCTCCGGGTGCTTCGCCGCCGCACACTCCGGCGCAGCGTCCCTGATCGCCGCCCGGCGCCCCACGGCGCAGCCGGCCTCCGCCGCCGCGGCCTCGATCCTCTCCATCGCCAGACGCGACGGCTCGAACAGTTCCTCGTCAGCGCAGTTCTCATCATACGTAAGCACGACATTCACTTCCTCAGCCGCCGTCATCATAGCCTTGATAAACTTGATATACTGCGGCGTGAACCTGTCGAACGCGTAGATCCATATCCTCGAACCCGCGACGATCCTGCTCTCCTTCATCTCGCTCACGCAGAGCTCAGTCAGGTCCTCGGCGTCAGTGTACTTGCCCTCGAGTTCTTCCTCGTATTTTTCGTATATCTTCTTTATATCCCTCAGCTTCATCGAAAGCGCGTCGGTCCCCGTGCCTGCGTCTCTCTCGATGCTGTCGAGTGTCTCAGGCGACGCGCCGTAGAGCTTCATCCCCGAGATGAGGTCGCTCATCATGCTGATGAAATCCGGCTTTGACACGCTGCTCCCGAAGACGGAAAGATCATCTTTCAGAGCTGATGCCACTTTCGTTACAAGCATCTCGCGGCCGTACTTATCTATATACGTCCTGTTCCCGCCGCCGCACTCCTTCACGATGTTGTG
The DNA here is from genome assembly GCA_051883115.1 of Anaerovoracaceae bacterium. GTDB lineage: Bacteria > Bacillota > Clostridia > Peptostreptococcales > Anaerovoracaceae > Aminicella. The sequence goes on along the minus strand of JBJETC010000314.1, from coordinate 3,654 downwards.
CTCCAGACGCGAGAAACCGTATATGTCCAGACCTATGACGGCTTTTTTGCCGACATAGCTGAACGCCTGCTTCTCAGCCTCGACCGTAAACTGGTCCGGGACCATGACGATAACAGGCTTTTCCGCCGAAAAACCCTGCTCCCGTATCCTGCCGAATATGAATCTTCCCTGATCTACGTCTGCTCTTCCGTAATAAATGTTCAGCATTGCGCCGCCTCTTTCAGATGAAAAAAGCCGCATGCGATGCGGCTCCTCTCTTTTTTACATATTTTAATATTACTGTTCGTCCTTCAGTTCCCTTATCTCCGCTTTTATGAACGGATCGAGGGCGCCGTCCATGACAGCGTTGACGTTGCCGACTTCCACGCCTGTCCTGTGGTCTTTTACCATTGTGTACGGCTGGAAGACGTACGACCTTATCTGCGATCCCCATGTGATCTGCGAGAAGTCGCCCTTTATCTCCTTCAGGTCCTGCTTGTGCTGCTGCTCCTTGAGGTCCATCAGTCTCGAATACAGGATCTTCATGGCCATGGCCTTGTTCTGGAACTGGCTCCTCTCGTTCTGGCATGTAACGACGATGTTCGTCGGGATATGCGTGATCCTGATGGCCGTGGACGACTTGTTTACGTGCTGTCCGCCGGCGCCGCTGCTCCTGTACATGTCGATCTTGAGGTCATCCGGATTTATGTCGACTGTCACGTCGTCGTCGACTTCCGGCATCACCTCGAGTGCGGCAAAAGATGTCTGGCGTTTCCCGGCAGCGTTGAACGGCGATATGCGGACAAGCCTGTGAACGCCTTTTTCCCTCTTGAGGTAGCCATAGGCGTTCTCTCCGGCGACGATGAATGTGGCGCTCTTGATGCCGGCTTCCGTGTCGTCCTGGACGTCGACTACATCGACCTTGAACCCGTGGTTCTCAGCCCACCTCGTGTACATGCGGAGAAGCATCTGGGTCCAGTCCATGGCGTCGACTCCGCCTGTCCCGGCGTGGAGTGTCAGGATGGCGCTGTTGCCGTCGTACTTCCCGTTGAGGAGCATGCTCACCTTGAAGTCGTCGATCTTGTCCTTCAGCTTGCTGAATTCAGAGATGATAGTGTCAGCTTCATCTTCGTCTTCCATCTCCTCGGCGAGCTCCACCATTTCCTCAGTATCATCGAGGCCTTTGACGAGCTTGTCGTAAGTCTCGATCCTGTTGTCTATATTGCCTTTTTCCTTGAGTATGTTTTTCGCTTTCTCCTGGTCGTCCCAGAAACCCGGCTCTGTGGACTCCCTGTTGAGTTCCTCTGATTTTTTGCGGAGAGAATCGATGTCCAGCGTTTTTCCGAGTCCCGTCATTACGTCTTTGTAACCTGGGAGTTCCTGTTTGAGTTCTTCAAGCTTTAACATCTATTGTCTCCTTCCTGTCAGCCGTTCTCTCTGCGGCGCCTTTCCTCTTCCATGTCTTTCTTCATGCAGCAGTTCTTGTATTTCTTTCCGCTTCCGCAAGGGCACGGATCGTTCCTGCCGACCTTCGGGTGCTCCCTTCTGATCGTCTCAGGCTTGCTGTCCCTGTCAGGGACTTCAGCTGATCTCTGGGGACCTGCGCCTGCATTCTCCTGAGCCTGTTCTTCCTCGAGCTCCTCCGCGTCGTCGACGAACTCGTCCTTTCTCTCCTCGCTGACAGAAATAACCGAACGTCTCTCCGTATCAGTCTCGAGAGTTACGCTGTAGCAGTAAGTAACTGTCTCCTGGCGGATCTCGGCGTTCATGGCGTCGAACATGTCGAAGCCTTCCTTGGCATAGGCCGCTACAGGGTCCTGCTGTCCGAGAGCTCTGAGGCCGATACCTTCTCTCAGCTGATCCATGGCGTCTATCTGGTCCATCCAGAGGTTGTCTACTACTCTCAGCAGGATCATCCTCTCGACTTCTCTCATACGCTCTTCGCCGATCTCCTGCTCCTTTTTCTCATAGAGCTTCTCGAACTCGTCGAATATCTCGTCAGTGAGCGATTCAGGCGTCATGACAGCAAGTTCGTCTGTCGTATACTCGTCTTTTCCTACGTAGTTTCTTGTTATCCTCCTGAGGTTCTTGTTAAGCGTCTCGAAATCCCATTCCTCAGGGTACTTCGACTCGAGCGTTATCGGCTCGACTGTCGCCTGTACGAGGTCCTTCGTCATTCCCATGATGTAGTCGCGCAGGTTATCTCCCTCGAGGACTTTCCTTCTCTCGCCGTAGATGATCTCACGCTGCTTGTTCATGACGTTATCGTACTGGAGGACATATTTTCTGATGCCGAAGTTCCTGCCCTCCACTTTCTTCTGGGCGTTTTCTATGGACTTCGTGAGCATGCCTGCTTCTATGGCTTCATCCTCCTCAAGGCCCATCTTCTCGACGATCTTCTTCATCCTGTCTCCGCCGAACAGCCTCATGAGGTCGTCATCAAGAGAGAGGAAGAACTGTGTGGAACCCGGGTCTCCCTGTCTTCCGGCACGTCCTCTTAACTGGTTATCGATACGTCTTGACTCGTGGCGCTCTGTACCTATGATGCAGAGTCCTCCGAGCTCAACGACTTCGTCGTGTTCCTTGTCTGTCTCTACCTTGAATTTCTCGTATGCTTTCCTGTAAGCTTCGCGGGCTTTGTTCATCTCCTCGTCATCGGATTTCGCAAAGCCTGTGGCGAAGTTTATCTGCTCGTCTGTGCAGCCCATTTTTCTCAGCTCGCGTCTCGCCTCGAAGTCAGGGTTTCCGCCGAGCAGGATATCGGTACCACGTCCGGCCATGTTCGTCGCGATGGTAACAGCGCCTTTGCGGCCGGCCTGTGCTACGATCTCAGCCTCGCGCTCGTGCTGCTTGGCGTTCAGTACGTTATGCTCGATGCCGCGTTTTTTCAGCATGTCGCTTATGCGCTCCGATTTTTCGATGGAGATCGTACCTACGAGGACAGGCTGTCCTGTCGCGTGGACTTCCTCGACTCTGTCAGCGATGGCCTTGAACTTCCATTTCTCATGCTGATAGATGGAATCCTGAAGGTCCTGTCTTATTACAGGCTTGTTCGTAGGGATGACTATAACGTCCATGTTGTAGATGTCCCTGAACTCGTCTTCCTCTGTCTTTGCTGTACCTGTCATTCCGGCGAGCTTTCCGTACATCCTGAAGAAGTTCTGCACTGTGATCGTCGCGAGTGTCTTCGACTCGGAACGGACCATGACGTGCTCCTTGGCCTCGATGGCCTGGTGCAGGCCGTTGCTGTAGCGTCTTCCGTACATGAGACGTCCTGTGAATTCATCTACGATGACGATCTCGCCGTCTTTTACGATGTAGTCAACGTCGCGCTCCATGAGGGTGTTGGCCTTCAGGGCCTGCTGGACGTTGTGGTTTATCTCCATGTTGTCAGGGTCGGCGAAGTTATCGAGTCCGAAGAATTCCTCGGCCTTTGTCACGCCGGCTTCTGTGAGGGAAACTTCCTCTTCCTTTTCATCTACCGTGTAGTCGTCTTCTTTTGTCAGTGTGAGGACGAACTGGTTCGCCTTCTTGTAGAGGTCTGTCGACTGTGTGCCCTGGCCTGAGATGATGAGCGGGGTCCTGGCTTCATCTATGAGGATGGAGTCGACCTCGTCGACGATGGCGTAGTTGAGTTCTCTCTGAACGAGTTCTTCCTTGTATGTGACCATGTTG
>JBJETC010000313.1:0-6556 GCA_051883115.1 Anaerovoracaceae bacterium | reverse complement strand
TTACAACAAGCTCAAGGAAAGCTACCTTTTTTCCGATATCGCTCACAAAGTAGCTGATTACGAGGCGAAAAACAGCGATAAGGATATCATAAAGATGGGGATAGGAGATGTCACGAGGCCGCTTTGTCCGGCAGTCGTCGAGGCGCTGGAAAAAGCGTCGCGCGAGATGGGGCAGGCTGAGACGTTCCGCGGGTACGGCCCTGAGCAGGGCTATGATTTCCTCAGAGAAAAGATCCGCTCGTATTATGCGAAACGCGGCGTGAGCCTCGCCATAGACGAGATCTTCATCTCCGACGGAGCGAAGAGCGACTGCGGCAACATCCTCGACATTTTCAGCAAAGACAACGTCGTACTCGTCCCTGACCCTGTCTATCCTGTCTACGTCGACACGAACGTCATGGCAGGCCGCAGGATCATGTACATGGACGCGAAGGCTTCGAACAACTTCCTGCCGATGCCGGGCGAATACACGGAAGACACGAGTCAGGAAGACGCTGACCGCGGCCCTGACATCATATATATCTGCTCGCCTAACAACCCGACCGGAGCTGCCTACAGCAAAAAGCAGCTGAAGAAATGGGTCGATTACGCACTCGAGAGAGATGCGGTCATACTGTTCGACGCGGCGTATGAGGCGTTCGTAAGCGGACCTGACATCCCTCACTCGATATACGAGATACCGGGCGCGGAAAAATGCGCGGTAGAGCTTTGCTCGCTCTCTAAGACGGCAGGGTTCACGGGCACGAGGTGCGGCTATACGATCGTTCCTCACGCTCTCGTCCGCGGCGGCAGAGAGCTGAATTCGCTCTGGCTCAGGCGCCAGACGACGAAGTTCAACGGCGTCTCATACATAGTGCAGCGAGGCGCGGAGGCTGTCTTTACCGACGAAGGCCAGAAGCAGATAAGGGAAAATCTGAATTACTATATCGACAACGCCGGGGTCATGATGGAGACGCTTGAGAGCATCGGCATCTGGTTCACAGGCGGTATCTATTCGCCTTATATCTGGATGAAATGCCCTGACCACATGGGCTCGTGGGAATTCTTCGATTTCCTGCTCGACAAGACGGGAATAGTCGGGACGCCGGGCGAAGGATTCGGCAGCAACGGAAAAGGCTTCTTCAGGCTGACTGCTTTCTCGACGCACGAGGCGACCGAGGAGGCGATGAGACGCATGAGGACGATCGCGAACATTTTCGTGAATTCACTTTAGTGAAAGACTAGGAAAAATGCGATAAATAGAAGGTTATCCGCGGTTTTTGCCGCGGATTTTTTTATATCAGTCTTTGGGTTCGAATGTGATGAAAACTTTGCATAATCAGCTTTTTGTGCATTTTATTAAACTGAAAAAGCATTGCTTTTTTCGCTGGTTATTTTACAATTTAATTGGTTAAAGTTAATTTGCTGATCTGCATTTACGCGCGATATCTGCATTCGGGCAGGGCTTTCACTTATAGGCCCGCAGAAGGGGGAAGGGCTTGGAACGTTTACCGCGGCTTATAGCCAGGAAATTCGGACGAAAAAAACAGCCGGGCCCTGAAGCCGGCGTCATAAAGGAAAGACCTGTCACGGTGAAACGTATGGTGCTCATCATGACTGCCGTGATAGCGCTCGTATCTGCCCTGATACTTTTCAGGCCTGACTGCCTCGGTGTGTCAGGGGACGGATCTGAGGTCAGGACGATGGAGCAGGTCGGACTGGAGTACCCGAACGGAGAAAAAAGCGGGAGCGGGTATTTCGTACGGCAGTACAGCAGGAATAACAGGTCTGCGAATTACAGCATAGCGCAGCGTTCGAGCCATCAGATGCTGATACAGGCCGCCATGGATATAGACGATGCAGTGACTCACAACGACGGTATGTTTGACATACGTTTCCTCGGACTGCTCTACTGGATCCTCTTCCTTCCGGCGCTGTACATCCTGATCTGCCAGGTTTGCCGGCAGATAGGCGTGCTCTCGGAACTTGCCGTTATGGGGATAACAGGGATCCTCATTTTTTCCGACACAGCTTACATAACTTATTTCAATTCACTTTATCCTGAGCCGCTCTGCTTCATATGCATGATGTATATGGCGGGCGCGTTCCTCTCATTTCAGACAGCCCGCGATGACCTCCGTGAGTACGGCAGCATGGCGCTGTTTTTCGCGGCGGCGGCAGTGCTCGTGACAGCCCGGAAGTCATACGCGATACTCGGGATCGTGGTCATAGCTGGTTTTTTCAAGATCGCGCTCCTGAACAGGAAAAGAGGATGGAAGACGGCATGCGCTGTCCTCGCGGTACTGATAGGGATGCTGTCAGTGAACGCGTATTCCAACATACCGTCAGAGTTCACTCAGGAATCGAAATTCCACGCGATGACGACCGGTGTGATGGCCGAGACTTCGAAGCCGCAGAAAACACTTGCTTCCTTCGGGATAGAGCCTTCGTTCGAGGTGCTGACAGGCGTTACGGCATACGGTGATTATCCGGAAGTGGACATAAGTGATGAAACGATCCGGAGGGATTTTCTCGATAAATACGATACGGCAGATATCGCGAAATACTATGCTGTTCATCCGGGGGATTACCTGAAGCTTTACGATCAGGCCATAAAATCGTGCTTTGCCATACGCAGGAGCGGATGCGGCAGCTTTCAGAAAAGCGCGGGCATGAAAAAGGGTGCGCAGAGTGCCGTCTGGAGCCTTTGGAGCTTTTTCAAGAGGAACTTCGCACCTGACACGGTAGGTACATTCGTCATACTTCTCGCGCTGATAATCATAAGTTTCAGGAAGGAATACGGGTATCTTCCGGGCAGGAGCGATGTATCCCGAAAGAACACCGTCTGGATGGATATACTGCTCGGGCTGTCGATAGCTGCCATCATACAGGGGACGACGGCTATATGCATGAGCGGGAGTACCGGGCTCACAGAGCATTGTTTTCTCATAAGCGCAGGCATGGACCTTTCAGGGTATCTGCTCTTCGCGGAACTCATGCACAGACTGAATATCCTGTAAAACGCGGGATATAAGGAGAAACGACATGAAATCAGGTAAGAGAACCGGATATATCATACAGGACGCAGGCATGCTGCTTTTTCTGGCATCTGTCGGTCTCGCGGTCCTCGTCGTGACGAATGCGCCGGCGGGTCACGTGACGGAGTTCGTCATAATGATGCTGCTTTCTTTTCTGTGCGTCATTTTCGCGGGGTTCCGCCTCTACTCGGCATCCATCGTCATGTGCGGATGCCTTGATGCCGGCTACGCCATGTATGTGCTATATACATTTTTCTACAGCGATACTGAACCTACGGCTCTCTCTTTCGCATGGCTCGTGCTTCCTGTGGCGCTGGCAGGGTCTATGGGCCTGTTCGTTTACGGGAGCGGCAGGACCGAAGAAGAAAACAGGATGCTGCTCGATCAGGTCAACAGGCTCGTCACAGTCAATGACGTAACGGGGCTCTTCAACCTGAGGAGCATGTACATAGAACTCGACCGTCAGGCGGCGTACAGCAGGAGGAACGGTGTGCCTCTCTGCCTCATGATAATAAAGCTGAGGTATGAGCCGGAGCTCAGGAAGCTGCTGAATACGAACGAATACAACATGATGCTCCAGAGGATGGCCGTGATCTGCGAAGATGCTTTGCGTCTCGAGGACAGGATCTTCTCTATAGACAGCAGAGGATCTATCGGCGCCGTGCTGTCATGCCCGGGAGAAAAATGCAGCTTTGTAAAGGCGAGGCTGAAGGACGCGCTCGAGAAAAAGGACGCGTTTGACGGCATCATAAACGGGACTATACATGTCGACGTTCAGATAGGCTATCTGGAATACGATCCGGAAAAATACGACAACATGATGGAATTCAAGGCGATGGCGGAAAAGGAAGTGCAGTACGATGTTTAGGCGCAGGACCGTATCCCGCAGGGCTGCAGTCTTTGCAGCCGCGCTTTTGATACTGCTGCTTTCCATCGCGCCGTCATATGCCGGGACCGCTGATATTTCAAAGTATACGAAGAAAAATCATCTCGTGATAGACAGGATCTATCCGTATGACGATCCCGACGTCCTTCTTAAGTGTGTGAAAAACCTTGTTGGTAAAAGAGAAGCGTTCATCCTCTCTGTCATGCCTGTCACGAGCAACGGAGACTATCCTGCCATGAAGCACTTCTGCGGCATACTCAGATACGCACAGGCAAACGGGGCTTCTATAGCTCTCCATGTACCGCTCGGCACGCCGAAAAAAAGCGGCGAAGACGACATCATAAAAATAATGCAGAAATCACTTAAGATATACGCTGATAACGGTGTCTACCCTGTCGCGGTCACTGCCGGCGCGGATTGGATGGAAAAGGTCCCTGACCTTATGAAAAGCTTCGGGACAGTGCTTATCTCGTACGACAGAGGGGAAGAGTCAGATGACATAGCGCGCGATGTAAAAAAGAGGACGATCCCGTCAGCATATCTCATAAGCGGGAAATACACCCTCGTCCCTTACGCTGTCACATTCAGCGAAGATGAGAGCGATCTTATGAAGGCAGTGGAACGCGTCCGGAATATGTCTCTCGGGACGTACGATTTCAGGGACAGCGACAGGAGCGTGTCAGCGGGCAGACAGAACATCGATCTTAAAGACGGGGTCTTTTACGTTAACGGAAAGGCCAGGGATATCTCGTACTCGAATGATGAGGTGTCACCTGACGATTATGATTACAGGCATTCTGCCGTGGATCAGCTTTCGGCGGATCTCACCACGATGAGCCGCAGGCTCAGGTTCGCGGTGATGATCTTTGCAGCGCTTTTCATTATCATGCTTTTCATCGCAAGGAGGATGAACAGGCCGCGTTTTGTCCGCAGGAACGGAAGACGGAACAGGCGCGGCGATACAGACAGCAGGAAGGGAACCTGACATGACACATATGAATGCGGCTGACGTGATCTCGATCTACGATATAGCGGCGATCTGGTCACTGATGTTTATAAATATATTCCTGTCGATAGGCGGGTTCATATACATGGAGCGCATCAACAAGACGGACGGCCATGTGAAGCTGGACGAATATCCTTTTGTCACGGTGATGGTCCCTGCTCACAATGAGAGCATAGTGATCCGCAGGACGGTGCAGGCGCTGCTCGCGTTCCAATACCCGCATGACAGGTATGAGATCATAGTTATTAACGATAATTCTTCAGATGATTCAGCGGAGGTGCTGGCCGGGATACAGAAAAACAACCCCGGCAGGAATCTGATAATAATAAATACGGACGCCGTGACGGGCGGAAAGGGAAAATCGAACGCGCTGAACATAGCGCTGAAACAGGCGAAAGGCACCGTTATCGCGATATACGACGCTGATAACACACCTGCGCCTGACGCGCTTTCGATACTCGTTGAGAACCTCATGACCGATCCGAAAGCAGGCGCTGTCATCGGGAAGTTCAGGACGAGGAACAGGAACGCGTCTCTTCTGACGCGCTTCGTGAATATAGAGACTCTGGCGTTCCAGTGCATGAACCAGGCAGGGAGGTCTTTCTTCTTCGGGCTCTGCACGATCCCGGGCACGAACTACGTTATAAGGCGCAGTCTGATCGACGAGCTGGGAGGCTGGGACACGAAGGCTCTGTCAGAGGATACGGAGATAAGCTTCCGCCTTTACAGGATGGGGTATTATATAAAATTCATGCCGCGCGCCGTCACATGGGAGCAGGAGCCTCAGAAGCTGGGGCAGTGGTTCCATCAGAGGACGCGCTGGGCGAAAGGCAACCTTTACGTGCTTCTCAAGAATTTCAAGTACGTGTTCGACCGCCACGCCGGGAAAATGCGTCTTGATGTCATATATTACATGCTCGTCTATTTTATCATGCTGTCGTCGCTGGTCTGCTCGGACGTTATATTCGTGCTCGGGCTGCTCGGCTTCGTACATGTGACACTCAGGGGTTTTTCGACGCTCCTGTGGATAATGGCGATAATACTTTTCGTGCTGAATATCATGATAACGCTGGCGATAGAGCCAAACGAGTTTTCATTTGATAACGCCGCTCTCACACTGCTCATGCTTTTTACGTATTCGAAAATGTGGGTGCTCGTCGTCCTGAACGCGATATGGAACAGCATACAGGACAAAGTGTTCCACAGAGAAGTCGTATGGGACAAGACCGTGCGTTTTGACGAATCGCAGACAGGTAAGAAAGGGAAATGACATGTTGAAAATCAGGAGATCTCATATATGCGTGCTTGTTCTGGCAGTCCTGATGATCGGTGCTTCGGCACTGCTCTCGGGGCATGGAGCGTATGCCGCGTCGAAGAAGAGCGGCAGTTCTTACGGACGCCAGGATACGAAAATAGCCGCTGCTACGCTGAAAGGTGTGTATTCAGAGGCTTCGGCGTCTTTTGAGGTTCACAGCTATCAGAACGTGAAGGGCGCGTACGCTGTCATACGATACAGACTCAGCTCGCTCGTCAGCGGCAGTGATTCATCCATGACATTCACGATAAACGGGACGCCGGTCGCTTCGAAACGTCTTAAATACACGTCGGGAGAAACGCAGACCATAAAGATCACGATCCCTGCAGGCG
>JBJETC010000312.1:0-6568 GCA_051883115.1 Anaerovoracaceae bacterium | reverse complement strand
AGCCATGAAAAACATAAAAGCGTAGACGATACTCCTGTCGGCGGCGGCCCCGGCATGGTCATGGCAGCTGATCCGGCTTTCGGCGCCCTTGAGAGCGTAGGTGCAGAAGACAAGCGCGTCATATACATGTCGCCGCGCGGGGAAAAGCTTTCGCCTGACAAGGTGAGGGAGCTCTCGGAAGAGGATGACATCGTGATACTCTGCGGCCACTACGAAGGCGTCGATCAGCGCATCCTCGACTACTGGGACGCCGAGGAAATATCGATAGGCGATTATGTCCTCACGGGAGGCGAGCTCCCGGCAATGGTGCTCATAGACGCTGTTTCGAGGCTCGTACCCGGCGTACTCTCGAGTGTCGACGCCGCGACTGAGGAATCTGTGTACTCGGGGCTGCTTGAATATCCGCAGTACACGAGGCCTGCCGACTACAAAGGCCTCAAGGTGCCTGAAGTCCTTTTGAGCGGCGACCATAAAAAAGTCGATCTGTGGCGCTTCGAACAGTCGCTGATACTCACGAAAAAGCGCAGACCGGACCTATTTGATCGTTTTGTGAAAAATCACAGAAAGCTTACTAAAGAAGAGTATAAAATAATGGAAAAAGTGTCCCTTTTGTTGTAAAATTTGAAGAGTAGGATCAGCAGTTCATGAAGAAAAAGAGAATCAGCCCGGTCGTGATCTACATAGCTGCCGTCATAGTGCTGTATGTGATCATTTACATATTCCCATCGGTGACAGGTTTCCTGAAGCCGACATATATAGCGCGGTACGGCGAGCTGAAGACATACGACGAGACAACAGGATATATAGTGAGGAACGAGCAGGTGTATTTTACCGGCAAAAGCGGCAATATAGACAGGCTCGTGAAGGAAGGGAAACTCATAAGAAAAGGCACGCGCGTGATGAAAGTGTCAGGCAGCGGGTCAGGAAGCAGCTCAGGCTCAAGCTACAGGAACATTACCGAAAACGTGAGCGGAAAGCAGAGGGTCGATACTTCCGACTATGTCACGACATCCGAGGGAGTGCTGACGTTCTACGCTGACGGTTATGAGTCAGAGCTGACTCCGTCCAATATGGAAAAGAAGAGCAGCGATTTTTACCGCAGCCTCAAGGAGTCTCATGTAATCAACATAAAGCGCGGCAGCGCGAACAAAAATGAGCCTGTTTTCAAGATAGCCGACAGGGCAAAGTGGTACATAGTGTGCTTTGTCGATAAATCGCACTCGAGCAGGTATAAAGAGGGCGCGAGCCTCAGGGTAAAGCTCGGGTCGACCACGATATACGGGACGGTAAGTTCCAAGAAGACTGACGGCGATGAGATAAGGCTCATCATAAAGACAAATTATTACTATAAGAATTTCGCCCGTCACAGGGCGCAGGACGTACAGATCATCACGTCTGATTCTATGGGGATCCTCATCGAGAATTCCAGCATAGTTACGAAGAATGGCCAGAAAGGCGTGTATGTGCGTCAGAAGACCGGGTCATACAAGTTCACACCTATAAATGTCATCGACACTGACGGCACCAAATCGACAGTCTCGAGCGGTATGTACACTGACAGCAAGGGGTACCCGGTGAACACAGTAAAGACATACGATGTTATAGAAAGAAGGCCGTGATCCCGGATCTGGCACGGGAGAAAAAATGTCAATAGAGTCAAATCTTAAGGAAGTAATAGAGAAGAAAAACGCGGCGGCGATAAAGTCGGGCAGGAAACCTGAAGACGTCACGCTCGTGGCGGTAACGAAACTCCATGAGCCTGATGAGATGAACGAGGCCATAGACGCCGGCGCCGCAGACATAGGCGAAAACAAGGTACAGGAGATCCTTCGCAAGTACGACGATGTAAAACCGGTGAGATGGCATCTCATAGGCCACCTCCAGACAAACAAGGTAAAAAGCGTCATCGACAAGGTCTGCATGATCCATTCGGTAGACAGTCTGCATCTCGCAAAGGAGATAGACAAGAGAGCAGGCCAGGCCGGACTTGTCATGGACATCCTGATACAGATAAATATAGGTAATGAAGACAGTAAGTTCGGCGCAGCGCCGGAGGAGGCTGATACCCTTATAAGCGAGATAGCACAGAGCTGTTCGAATGTGAGGATCAGGGGACTCATGTGCGTGGCGCCTTACGAGGAAGATCCTGAAAAGACGAGGCCGTATTTCGCGAGGATGAAGAAGATGTACGATTCATACGCGGAGAAGGGACCTCAGGGTATTATAGATTTCAAGTATCTTTCGATGGGTATGACAAATGATTATGTGCAGGCCATAGAAGAAGGATCGAACATGATCCGTGTCGGCACGGCGATTTTCGGAGCCAGAAACTACAGGCAGGAAGAGAAATAGGATTTTAGGAGGAAAACATGTCTATTAGCGACTCGATGAAGAAACTTATCGGTATAGAAGAAATCGACGACGATGATACTATTACTGAAGCTGAAGTAGAAGCTGAAAAGGAAAAGATCTCAGAGACTTCAAGGCCGAAGCGTCCGGCAGCTCCGGAGCCGAGGGCCGAGAGAGAAAGACCGGTTCCTCCGGCACCGCGTCAGCAGAAACAGACAGGGAGGCGTTTTACAGTGACAGATACTAATGCTTTCAAACTTGTCCTGATAGAGCCGAAGTCATTCGACGAGTGCCCTAAACTCGTGGACAGCCTCAAGGCACGCAAACCTATTATCATTAACCTCGAGCAGCTCGAGACAGCAGTAGCACGCAAGATTTTCGATTTCCTGAGCGGCGCTACATACGCTCTCAACGGGAATGTTCAGAAAGTCGCGAACAACATATTCGTATTTGCGCCTGAAAACGTTGATATCGCAGGCGGACAGGGCATGAACGACAACACGAAGTTCTCATACCCTAAGAATGACACACACTCTGACAATCCGTGGAGATAATATTTTAACGGAGTTTTCTGAAAGGATGTACTATGCTGACAGTAGATGATATAAACAACAAGGTTTTTTCGTACTCGATGAGAGGCTATAACAAGCGCGAGGTAGACGAATTCCTCGACCAGATAATCATAGACTACAAGGCACTCATCAATCAGAACGAACTCATGCAGAACAGAGTCTCCGAGCTCACAGACGCCCTCAACAAGGAAAAGGGCAACGACACGAGCAAGAAGGAGACATTCGACGAAGCGAGACGTATCATGAACGACATCTCCGCCAGCGCTGAGCAGAAGGCCCAGATGATCATAAACAAAGCGAGAGCCGAGGCTGAGGAGATAAAGAAAAACGCCGCTGAGTCAACTGTCGATGTGAACGAGGAGGCAAAGGCCCTTCGCGTACAGCTCGACAATTTCAAGGAAAGCTACAGGAAAATGCTGAATGACGAGCTGACGGAACTCGACGACAATACGGAAGTCCTTTTCTCAGAGCTCAACAGCAGCTTCCCTGAAGAAAAGCCTGTCCAGACGAGAGCGGGCAAGATGGCCGGGACTGAAAACGCCCGTGACACACACAGGATGCACGCGGCCGGCAGCAATACGCTCGTGTATAAAGCGGACAGCGGAAAGAAACTTTCGGAGCCTGATCTCTCGGAGTTCCTTGACAGCAGTAAAAGCAGCAGAGAGGAAAAGTCAGAGAGTCCTCTTTCGGCTTACATAACCGTTGATGATACGGACGCGTCAAGAGACAAGGCAGACGAGACGAAAGTCCTCTCAGCTGAAGAACTGAGAAACATGTCCCGAAAGTAACATAAGGAGAAATTTCAGCGGGGTGCCTTGCGGCGCCTCGCTATTTGGTTGATATGGTGTATTTGATAGTTTCCGCGGCAGTCATCGTGATCGATCAGATCGTGAAAAGACTTGTCCGGTCAAGCATGATCCCCGGCGATTCCATAAGAGTGCTCGGAGATTTTTTTAGGCTCGAATATGTGAGGAACAGCGGGGTGGCATTCGGTATGTTCGCCGGCAAAAAAAGCGTGCTCGTGATCGTGCCGCTCATAATCATCGCCGCTGCTCTCGTTTTCATACTGACTCATAAGTATACGAACAAACTCGTGAAGTACGCGCTCGTCCTGATCGTGTCGGGCGGTGTTTCGAACATGATAGACAGGATAGCTGAGGGAAGCGTGACAGACATGTTCTCGCTGAGCTTTTTCCCGCCAGTGTTCAATGTGGCCGATATAGCCGTGACGCTCGGGTGCGCGCTCCTCATAGTTTACGTGCTCTTCGGCGAGCACCTGGCGGCGAAGGCGGCGTCAGGGAGCCGCAGGAGCGGGCGTTCGGGGAGCAGGAAGAAGCGTTAGTATGCGGGCAGTACAGAGCGTGATCGGGAGCTGAGAGGTGCAGGGATCCGCGTTTGAGGAATGGAAAGGACCAGGCCATAGAAAGTTTCGATTTCAAAATAGAAAAAGATTCGGCGGGAAAAAGGATCGACAGGGTCATAGTCGAGAACACCGAAGACATCTCGCGCTCGAGGATCCAGAAACTCTTCGATGAGGGCGCAGTCACTGTGAACGGCGAAGTCTGCTCATCAAAGAACCATAAGGTCAGGGAAGGCGATGAGATCGCAGTCGAGATACCTGAGCCGGAGACGCTCGATGTCGAGCCTGAAGACATACCGCTCGACATAGTGTATGAGGACGACAGCGTCCTGGTGGTCAACAAGCCTCGCGGCATGGTCGTGCATCCGGCAGCAGGCAACATGACAGGGACGCTCGTTAACGCAGTCCTTTATCACTGCGGTGACAGTCTTTCGTCGATAAACGGCGTCATAAGGCCGGGGATCGTTCACAGGATAGACAAGGACACGAGCGGGCTCATAATGATCGCAAAGGACGACAACGCCCACATCAGGCTGTCTGAACAGCTTCAGGTGCATTCGACGACGAGGCGCTACCTCGCTATAGTCCGTGATAACATAAAAGAAGATGAGGGAACGGTCGACGCCGGTATAGGGCGTGACCCGAAAAACAGGCTCAGGCGCGCTGTGCACGGCATAGGCGAAAAAAGAGCCGTCACGCATTACAAAGTCCTCGAAAGGTTCGGGAAATACACTTATATAGAGTGCAGGCTCGAGACGGGAAGGACACACCAGATAAGGGTGCACATGGCGTATATAAAGCATCCGCTCCTCGGCGACACGCTTTACGGTTCGAAAGATCAGCCTTTCGGGCTCGACGGACAGATGCTCCACGCGGCGGTGCTCGGCTTCTTACACCCGGTGACGGGCGAATACATGGAGTTCAGGGCAGACCCGCCTGAGGATTTTCAGGATGTGCTGAACAAACTCAGGAACGGTATATTCAAGTAGATAAAAAAAATAACGGGCGCCGCGAAGACGCCCGGCACCGGCAGGAGAATGCAGAGTCTTCCTGAGTATCCGGATTTTTTTCAAACGGTGTTTTTCCGGTGCAAATGCCTGAGTACGCGGATGGGTGACCGGCATGTCTCAGTTATGCAGGTCTGTATTCCTCAGGCTTTCAAGGCAGCTGCCGCAGATGAAGCCGTGCTTGAACGGTATCGTCCTTATGCGGCTGCCGCAGATGGAACAGCGGGAGTCCATATCAAGCCTCCTTTCATGGATTTCAAAGATCTCTGATCCATATAATTTATAGCTGTTCTATGGGGAAAACAATTGTTTTTCCGTAAAAAAATCAAAATTTTACTTTTTTCAGATATAACATTGGGAGCTGATGGCATCATGAATTACGGTACAAACGATCAGTTTAAGAAAGGACTGTATTTGAAAGGCAACGAGATAGTTTTTTCAGGAGTAGACATTTCCGATCTGGAACACACTGATGACAGCGAGATCCTGGCCCACATCACAGACAGAGTCGACGACTTCAATGTCCTCATGATGAGGTACAATTCCGCGATAAAGGAAGTAAGGACGAAGCTCGAGGTCCTGAATTCGGAACTTTCGCTGACCGGTGACGCGAACCCTATAAGCAGCATAAAATCAAGGCTCAAGACGCCGGAGAGCATTTACAACAAGCTCGTAAGGCAGCATAACGAGATCTCAGTCGAGTCTATAGAGCAGAACCTCAACGACGTAGCGGGGATAAGGGTCATCTGCTCGTTCGTGGACGATATCTACAAGGTCGCGAAGATGCTCGTCCAGCAGGACGACATAACGCTCATAGAGGTGAAGGACTACATCAAGAACCCTAAGCCGAACGGGTACAGGAGCTATCACATGATAGTCGAAGTGCCGGTCTTCTTCTCGAACGAAAAAAGGCCGATGAGGGTGGAGGTCCAGATCAGGACTGTCGCCATGGATTTCTGGGCGTCGCTCGAGCACAGGATGAAATATAAAAAGGACATCCCTGATGAGAAGGCTTCTAAGATAGCGGCCGAGCTCAAGGAGTGCGCGGATACGATCGCCGAGACCGATATGAAGATGCTGTCTATAAGGGAGGAACTCAAGACAAAGGACTGATCCGGAGCCACCAGATCATCGGAAAAAATATTATCTTAAAATATGCGAAATATGCGCGGGAAAAGCGCATGGAAAAACCCGGAGGCGGGGCAGCACAGATGTGCGCGCAGGCCTTCGGGCTTTTTACTGTAATTTTTGATTTTCTGATTTTTTAATTTTCTTTTTCT
>JBJETC010000311.1:0-6602 GCA_051883115.1 Anaerovoracaceae bacterium | reverse complement strand
AGGTCTTACGAGTGTTTCCCATTTGTCCCCTTCTATTTTTTTACTCAGAAGGAATTCTACCTTCGCGCCTGTATCTTTTTTCACGCCGTAAAGACGCGCCGGTATGACTTTCGAGTCGTTCATGACGAGGCAGTCGCCCGGCTTGAGGTAATCTATTATATCGTAAAAATGTTTATGCTCTATCGTGCCTTTTTCCCTGTCAAGGACCATGAGGCGGCACTGGTCGCGCTCCTCCATCGGTTCCTGCGCTATGAGCTCCTTCGGCAGATAGTAATCAAAATCTTCTAACTTCATATTTTTCTCCTGACGCCTCCCTGAAAGGCCGGCGTCTACATAAATTTCAGCTGCGCATCACTGCCGCCGCCATCGTTATCGCTGTCATCGCCGGTGCCCCTGTCATCGCGGCTGTCGTCCCCGAACGGGTATTCGACGCCCATGTGATCATAGCCCAGCTTCGTTACCATTCTTCCCTTCGGCGTCCTGAAAATGAGGCCTGACTGAAGGAGGTAAGGCTCGTGCGCATCCTCTATCGTCACGCGCTCCTCGCCGATAGACGCGGCTATCGTGTCTATACCTACAGGTCCGCCGTCGAACCTGTCTATGATACACCTCAGGATCTCCCTGTCAAGCCTCTCGAGACCCATGTCGTCTATCCCGAGGGCTTTCATGGCTTTCCTCGTAACGTCGCCTGTTATGACGTCGGCGCCTTCTACCATCGCGAAGTCCCTGACACGCTTCAGCAGCCTGTTAGCTATTCTCGGCGTGCCTCTTGAGCATCTCGCCATTATATCTATGGCTTCGTCGTCGGCCTGAGCTCCGAGGAGCGATGCCGAGCGGCGTATGATCTGCCCGAGTTCGTCAGGCTTGTACATCTCGAATTTATTTATGACGCCGAACCTGTCCCTGAGCGGAGCTGAAAGGCTGCCTGCCCTCGTCGTGGCGCCAATGAGCGTGAACTTCGCTATGTCGAGCCTTATCGACCTCGCTGAAGGACCTTTTCCAATGACGATATCGAGCGCGTAGTCTTCCATCGCTGAGTAAAGGACTTCCTCTACGGATCTGTTCAGCCTGTGTATCTCGTCTATGAAAAAGACATCGTTATCGCTGAGGTTCGTGAGTATAGCCGCGAGGTCGCCTGCCCTCTCTATCGCAGGGCCTGATGTCACCTTGATGTCTACGCCAAGCTCGTTCGCGATGATCTCCGCGAGTGTCGTTTTCCCGAGTCCCGGCGGTCCGTAGAAAAGCACGTGGTCAAGAGGCTCGTGCCTCATCTTCGCGGCTTCTATGAATACCTTGAGGTTGTTCTTTACATCCGTCTGACCTATGAAATCGTCGAGAGTCTTAGGTCTCAGGCTTTTCTCATGCTCTTCCTCGCCCGGTTTTTCCGATGCCTGTGTTATTCTTTCTTCTTCGTCCATAAGACTGCTCCAAGTTTATTTTTTCCTGAGCGCTCTTGTTATATATTCCTCGACGCTCAGATCTTCTTCCGCTACACTTCCGACAGCCGTCTCTGCCTCGTCCCTCGTGAACCCGAGAGCCATGAGTCCTTCTACAGCCTCCGCTCTCGCGCCCTGGATGACAGCAGCCGCCGGCTCCTCTCCCGCAATGCCTTCATCATCAGTTATCGTGTCGTTGACTTTGTCCTGAAGCTCCAGGATAACGCGTTCTGATGTACGCTTTCCGACACCCTGGGCTTTCGCGATCGTCTTCGCGTCGCCCTTAGCGATGGCGTGTTTCAGCTGTTCGACCGGGAGCACGCTCATTATGGCGATTCCGGCCTTAGCGCCTACACCGCTCACGGTGATGAGCTGCTTGAAAAGCTCGAGCTCGTCCATGCTGCTGAAGCCGTAGAGACTCATGTCGCCTTCTCTGCTGACGACCATGTGAGTGTACACTTTGACATCTTCACCGTCGTAATGGCTGTAGAGCGGCGAGTTCGACGGTATCGTCACGAGGAACCCTATCCCCGATGATGTTTCGATCACTGACGTGCCGTCGATCGACGGATAAAATTTTCCCTTCAAAAATCTGATCATTACTTCATCCTGTTATCTATCTTGAGTCTGTTGCCGGAGGAATGCCCGTGGCAGATAGCGGCGGCTACCGCGTCAGCCGTGTCGTCAGGCTTAGGGACTTCAGGCAGGTTGAGGATAGCCTTCACCATCGCCTGCACCTGCTTCTTGTCCGCGCGCCCGTAACCCACGAGCGCCTGCTTTATCTGCAGCGGCGTGTATTCGTTTACTACGAGACTGTTATTAACACACGCGAGGACCGCGACTCCTCTCGCCTCGCCCACGTGAATAACAGTCTTCTGGTTGCTGTAATAGAAAAGCTCCTCTATGGAAGCCTCCTCAGGCTTGTATTTCTCTATCACCGCGCAGAGCTCAGAGTAAAGGTGCTGCAGCCGGTACGGCATCGGCGTCCCCGCGTCTGTCGTTATGGAATCGTAGTCTATGCTTGTAAAATGATTTCCCTTGTAGTCGAGCACTGCCCATCCCATGATAGCGTATCCCGGATCTATTCCGAGTATCCTCATACATGCCTCTTTTCTGAAAAAACGATAAGTTCCTGCTGTGCAAGTCCTGTTTTTTCAAAGCTTTTGGCGCTTCAAAATCATGGCTGCACATAGAAGATAGTATATCATAAGAACATATGTTTGTCCATAAACGAAGGGCGTATGGGCGCCCGCGATCTGTCCGGAAAATTTTTTACATTTTTTACCATCGCAATTCCTTTTTCCGGGTCAAAATGATATAATCATGATAACCGGCCGCCGCCGGCATAAGTTACTGCTAAGGAACGCGAAACAGCGGGGGATCACATGATCGACCACATCAGCATCAGAGATTTTGCCATAATCAAGAATACGGAAATCGACTTTGATGAAGGCCTCAACGTCATCACGGGTGAAACGGGCGCCGGCAAATCAATCGTGATAGAAGCCATAAGCCTCGTCCTCGGGAGCCGCGCGGATTCAACGTATATAAGGCACGGATGCGATAAGGCCGTTGTCGGACTCACCGCTACGGTCGACGGCGAGGAGATAGTTATTTCAAGGGAAATAACCTCTTCCGGCAAGAACCTCTGCCGCCTTAACGGGCATCTCGCGACTGTCGGAGAGATAGCTTCAGCTGCCGGACGCATAGCTGCGATCCACGGTCAGTATGACAACCAGGCGCTCCTCGACCCCGAGAACCACCTGAAACTCGTCGATGACTACGGGAAAAAAGAGATAACTCCCCTTAAGGAGTCGTTCCTCAGCGCGTACAACGAATACAAGCACGCCCGCAAGGCGCTGGAGAAACTCATTGCCGATGAGCGCGAGAGCCTGCAGAACCGGGACGTCTACATGTTCCAGCTCAGGGAGATAGAAGATGTCGACCCTAAGCCCGGCGAGGACGAGGAGCTCACGGCTTCTGTCGACCTCATGAAGAACAGCGAGAAGATATTCGACTCGCTCAACACCGCGAACGAGATGGTAAACGGCGGCGACACTAACGTGCTTTCTATGATGGGCGAAGTCCTCGAGCAGCTCGAACAGGCCTCGAGGTATTCAGACGAGATAGCGTCTGCCTCCGAAAAATGGAGCAGCCTATACTATGACGCTCAGGACATCTCATCGGATATAAAGGGCATGACGGAGAGACTTTCTTTCTCCCCTGAAGAGCTCGACAGCAAGATCTCAAGACTCGACGACATAGAAAACCTCAAGAAAAAATACGGCCCTGAGATAGATGATGTCACAGCTTTCGCAGACAGACTGAGGGAAAAACTCGCTCTGACAGATGACTTCAGCGGAGAAAAGGAACGCCTCGAATCCGCGGCACGCGAAGCCCTCGCGGCGCTCAGGGAGAAAGCTTCCCTGCTTACGGAAGCCAGGGAAAAATACGCTTCGGAGATGGGATCAGCTATCCTGAAGGAGCTTAAAGAGCTAAACTTCAAGGACGCCGACCTCAGGATAGATATAAAGAAAGCGCCAGCCATCACTCAGGACGGCAGCGATGAATGCGAGATAATGATAAGCACGAACCGCGGCGAGCCTCTGAAGCCGCTCGCAAAGACGGCATCAGGCGGAGAGATCTCGAGGATCATGCTTGCCGTAAGGAACGTCACAGGCGATTACGACAACATACCTACGATGATATTCGATGAGATCGACACCGGGATAAGCGGCGTCACGGCGAGCGTCGTGGCCGAAAAGCTGAGGGAGATCTCGAAAAAGCACCAGATAATCTGCATAACCCACCTTCCGCAGATCGCCGCTGCCGGCACATCGAACTACGAGATCTACAAAGACAGCGACGAGGAAAGCACATACACGCACGTGCTGAAGCTTTCGGAAAAAGAAAAGGAACAGGAGATCGCGCGTCTCCTCGGCGGCACCCACATAACGGATACGACGCTCGAGAACGCGAGGGAGCTAATAAAAAGCGCTCAGGGCTGAACGCCCCTTCCATATGAACACAGATACGCGAAAAGCCATGTACAGCGGGATCCCCGCCGCGCATGGCTTTTTTTCATTAAATTTTTCCGCTATAAAAGCTAAATTCCCGCTATGAAAAGCTCGAGCGCCATATCGGGCCTGAGCTCCCCTGTAATGATATGCCTGTTAACATCGTATATCGAAAGGAGCATGGATTTTACCTTTTCTTTTGAATACCGCGCGGCGTAGCCCGCGGCCTTCTTTACCCTGTACTCGTTCAGACCTGTCCTGTCGTGGATCGCGGCAGCGGTCCTCACTCCCCTCGCCTGGAATTCCTTTATCTCATACATTATCTCCATCTGTGAGACTATGGAACCGATGAGCGGCATGGCTCCGTCAGGATCGCCCTTGAGCCTGTACGAAAGCAGCTCGAACGCCGTCTTCTTGTTGTTCCCGCTTATGCCGTCGAGAAGGTCGAATATGAACGTGTCCTTGTCGCCATTCACTGCGTATTCCACGGCATCCGCGGTCACACGGCCTTCGCTGCAGAGCGCCGTTATCTTTTTCAGGTCGTTGTCGAACTGATCGAGCGTGTATTCGCTCTCCTTGTTGAAATAGCCCGTTATACCGACGAGCATGCTCATGCACTGGGTGCTGCACCTAAGCCCTGCCGCCTTGAAGCGCTTCATCGCGAATGACGTGAATTCAGGCTCGGAGAGCTTCGTGAACTCATAATAGCTGCCGCATTTCTTCAGCTTTTTCACGAGCTTCGTCTTGCCGTCTGCTTTTTCCGCGGAAAAAATGACGACAGCGTTCTCGTTCGGGTCGCCTGCGTAATCAAGGAGTTTTTCCTGGACCTCAGACGTGAATCCCGGCGCTGACGCGGACGAGATGAAGGCTGCATCCCTCACCCAGATCACTCTTTTCTCCGACATGAAAGGCATCGTCTGGAAGCCTTCTATCATCTCGTACATGTCGCTCTCGCTGTCGTAGACAGTGTAGTCCATGACCTCCGTCGCGGGTTCCACGTACTTTTTCTTCAGAGCGGAGACTGCCCATCTGACAAGGTACTGCTCAGCGCTGTACATGAGGACCGTACCGCCGATGCTGCCCGATCTCAGATCCTTTATGAACTCCCTGTAGCCGGGAGCTGTTTTTTTTGCTCTGTTCTGATACATAAAATCAAACCTGATCGTTTATGACAAGGCGTGTGCGGCTCGTGCCGTCGCCCTGCTTTATGACTTCTATCTTGTTGTTTATCCTCTCGTCGAGCTTCTGGACGTGTGATATGACGCCGATTATGCGGTTGTTGCCCGAAAGGCTCTCCAGCGTCCTGAGAGCGTCGTCGAGCTCCCTCTCGCTGAGCGTCCCGAATCCTTCGTCCACGAACATCGTGTCCAGCTCCACGCCGCCTGCTGACGCCTGTATATCCTCTGACAGGCCGAGCGCGAGTGAAAGAGACGCTGTGAATGTCTCGCCGCCGGAGAGCGTCGAGACAGGTCTCCTGCCGTTCACGTCATATATGTCTATTATATCAAGATCGAGGCCTGTCTGCGACCTGCTGTCAGACGCCGTCTTCCTCCTCGCGAGCTGGTATCTGCCTTCGGAGATGCTTCTCATGTGGATGTTCGCTCTCGCGATTATGCGGTCGAAATAGTACGAAAGGACGTAAGTCTCAAGCATGACCTTGCCGCTGCTCTCGCTGGCGCTGGCTCCGTTAGCCGTGTCGGAAAGGCGTTTTATCATGGCCCAGCGGTCCTGCTTCTGCTCGAGCTCATCAGCCATTCCTGACAGGTCCTCCATTGCTCCGGTGTTCGCTATGATCCTTGCCGATACCGATTCCGCAGCGTTCCCGAGTTCCTCCGATCTGGCTTCCAGAGCATCCGCTTCACTTTTCAGCGCCTGTTCGTCAGAACCCTCAGGTATCTGTCCTGTCTTCTCCTCGAGGTTCTTGTTTTTCTCGGTGAGCTGGCCTTTTGCCGATGCGATGGCTGAAGCTGTCTTCTCCAAATCGCTCCTCGCTTTGCTTATCTCAGTGTCAAAGTCTGAGGCTTTCTTCCTGAGAGCCCTGACTTCACTGCCGGCTGCCTCGCTGCTCTCGAACTTCAGCTTTTTTCGAAGGTCAGCGATGTTCTTCTCATCAGACTCTTTCTCTGTCCTGAGAGACGCCAGCTTTTTC
>JBJETC010000310.1:0-6613 GCA_051883115.1 Anaerovoracaceae bacterium | reverse complement strand
AACTTCGTTCTTCCTTCAGATGTGAACGTGAGTACGATCTTGTATCCGCCGTTCTGCTGATCCATCGCTGCCTCAGCGTTCTTCACGTCTTTTCCGCTCAGCACCTCCGTGCCGTCAGCAAGCGTGAATTTCAGCTGTGCAGTCTGACCTATCCTCTTGATCGCTGTCTTCGTATCCTTGACGCCCGGCATCTCTATCCTCAGCCTGTTGCCGTTTTCGATGCTTACGGTCGCCTCGGAAATACCCATGTCGTTGACCCTTCTCTCGAGCACCTGCTTTGTCTGCTCCATGGTGCTCTTGACTTCGGATGATTTGATATTGCTCGTATCCGCCTTCATTACGACGTATACGCCGCCGTTGATATCAAGTCCGTACTTCAGCGAGTGCTTGAGGTCCTTGACGGATCCGATACCCGCGTACGATACGTACATGCCGAACAAAACGATCGCAATGATTACGAGACTAAGTATTTTTCTGACCTTTGTCTTCATTTTGCTCCCCTTAACTAGAAAATAACCTGTTACAACGTAAAAAGTCCGATATCGCTATCGGATGAAAAAAGTGTGTTTCTATTTTTCAGATTCGCCGTCAGCTTCAGCTGCCTTTTCGTCAGAAGCGGCCTCCGCAGGTGCCTCGGCTTCTTTTGCTTCAGCCTTATCGTTCTCAGCCTTTTCTTCCTTTTCGTCAGAAGATTTCTTGAGGCGCTTTGGCTTTTTCTTCTGCTCAGGCTTCTCGTCTGAAGCTTCCTCATTCTTTTCCTTCTTATTGTCGCGAGCGGCAGTCGTCTGCTTGCCGGCCTTGACAATGCTTGAGATGCCCCATTTCTCGACTTCGAACTTCGTCTTGTCCGCGCCGACTGAAATGATGACAGATTCATCTTTTACCTTTACGATATTTCCTACGATACCGCCTATCGTTACGATCCTGTCGCCTACTCTCAGGCTGTCACGCATGTTCTTGACCTCAGCGTCCTTTTTCTTCTGCGGTCTGATAAGCATGAAATACATGAGCAGGATGAATGCTACGAGCAGCACCAGGGATGATACCATGGATCCGGCTCCACTCTGTGCTGCAGCAAGTAAATTATAATACTCCATATAATTCCTCCGAACTTAAATTCGTTTATCATGCCGGCAATGGGGATCGAACCCATATGATGTTGCCACCACAGGATTTTGAATCCTGCGCGTCTGCCAGTTCCGCCATGCCGGCTAAAAAATAAGCCCGTTGTTATTCACAACGGGCTCTTGCATGGTGCGGCTGACTGGATTTGAACCAGCACGGTTGCCCATACGGCCCTCAACCGTACGCGTCTGCCAATTCCGCCACAGCCGCAAATCATTAGAACTTATTAAGTTCAATGTAATGCGATGACTTATTTAATATAACTCTAACGTTCTGTTTTGTCAACAACAAATTATGACATACTGCGTAATTTTTTCGTTTTATCTGCAAATAGTATCAAAACGTGAGAAAAACCGCGAATATTGATAGTAATTCTCATTACGCCGCTTTACAGGCGTTAAAGTATATCGCGCTTGTAATAATGTGCTTCTACTTCGAGGTCCTTCATGTCCGGCCCTGCAAGCATGTCCTTCTCAGCACCGGGTTCCCTGCTCTGCTTCCCCATTTTGGAAGCATACTGTCTTGCTCCCTCGAGAGCCGAGATGTACGCTCTCTCACGAAATTCGGCGAGCTTATCATCAGTATTCACCATTTCGTCCATCTTAAGAGCGGCGCGATCCTCGTCGAAGCGGCCGTACCTCTGGAGCACATAGCCTTCCGACTCCCTGCTGAACTTCTTCAGGCGCTTCCTCTCAGCTTCCGTACACGGGCAGCTGCAGTAAAAATCGTCGCCGTCGTCCTCATCGAGCTTCACATAGCCGGTGAATTCCCATTTCGCGTTTAATTCCTTTGACATTGCCGTCCTCCGTATGTCATGGACAAATTACGATATTATTATATCATATATTTCATCTTATTCACCTTGTTTTTACGTCTATCGTATCATTTTTTGACAAAATATTGAGAATTGATACATTTCGTGATAAATTAAAATAAATTTTAGTTCATTATATATAAGGGAAAAAAGGAATGGATCCGGAAAAAGAATCAAATGCAGTAACTGACGCGCAAAGCAAGACGCAAAACAACAGGACCTTCAGAAATAAATATATACCGGCGCTCAAGGCGGCGTTCCCATACACCATCCCCGTGATGCTCGTCTACTTTCTCCTCGCCCTCACATACGGGCTCATGATGAAAAACAACGGCTTCAGCTTTCTCTACCCTATGTTCATGGCCATCATAATATACGGCGGCTCAGTCGAGTTCATCATAGCCGATATGCTGACAGGCCCCTTCAGACCGCTCGAGGCCTTCCTCGTCACATTCATCGTCAACGCCCGCCACCTTTTCTACGGCATATCCATGCTCGGTAAATACAAGGGCACAGGCGCGAAAAAGCCTTACCTCATATTCGCGATGAGCGACGAGACTTTTGCCATAAACAGCTCGGCTAAGATACCGAAAAACATAGACAAAGGCTGCTTCTACTTCTGGGTCTCGCTCCTCGACCAGATATTCTGGGTCGCAGGCGCCGCGGCCGGAGGCTTCCTCGGCTCCGTCCTGCCGATAAACACACATGGCATAGAATTCGCCATGACAGCCATGTTCGTCGAGATATTCACCGATAATTTCCTCAAGGAAAAAAATCATGCGTCATCTTTCACAGGCCTTGCGGTGCCGCTCGCCTGCCTCCTCATATTCGGCAGCGATGACTTCCTCATACCGTCCATGATCGTGATGCTTCTGATATTCATGATACCTTATAATGTAAGAAGGAGGACAAAATGACTCACACGCAGATGATAATCATGATACTCGCGGCAGCGGCAGCTACCGTCCTGACGAGAGCGCTCGCGTTCATCGCTTTCCCCGAGGGAAAAAAGACGCCCGAATTCATCGATTACCTCGGAAAAGTCCTCCCGGCGGCCGTCTTCGGCATGCTCGTCATCTACTGCTTCAGGAACGTGCACATACTGACAGACACACACGCCCTCCCCGAACTCATATCGGCAGGCGCCGTCGTAGGGCTCCACGTCTGGAAAAGGCAGATGCTCCTGTCGATCGCAGGCGGGACGATATGCTACATGCTCCTCACGCAGTTCGTTTTCGTATAAAGTCATCACATCCGCCCGCTTTATGATATAATAGAGCAAACAAATGTTCTTTTGCGGGTGAATGATTTGAACAAGGGAAAAAACACATCAGAAAAAAGAAAACACACGTACCTCTGCATCGACCTGAAGAGCTTCTACGCGTCAGTCGATTGCAGCGAGCGAGGCAGAGACCCTCTCACGACGAACCTTGTCGTCGCAGATGAGAGCAGGACTTCGAAGACCATCTGCCTTGCCGTGTCCCCGTCGCTCAAGTCTCTTGGCGTGCCCGGGAGACCGAGACTTTTCGAAGTCATCCGGGATGTAAGGATGATAAACGCCGACAGGCTCTCGAAAGCTCCGGGCCATGTTTTTTCAGGCTCATCAGACGACATCACAGAGCTCACACGCGACCCTTCCCTCTCGCTATCCTATATCGTCGCACCCCCGCGAATGTCTTTCTACATTAAATACAGCACAGATATCTACAAGATCTACCTTAAATACGTGGCGCCCGAGGATATCCAGGTCTACTCGATAGATGAAGTCTTCATAGATCTCACTGATTACATCGGCACTTACGGCATGAGCGCCCATGACATCGCGATGATGATGATCCGCGACGTCCTGAAAAACACGGGTATCACGGCGACATGCGGCATCGGTTCCAACCTCTATCTCGCGAAGATCGCCATGGACATAGAGGCAAAGCACAAGCCTGCTGACAAGGATGGCGTAAGGATAGCCGAGCTCGATGAAATGACATACAGGAGATCTCTGTGGACGCACACCCCTATAACTGATTTCTGGCGCGTCGGCCGCGGCTACGCTGACAAACTCGCCGCAAACGGCATGTACACCATGGGAGATGTCGCGAGATGCTCTGTCGGGGCTCCCGGCTCATTCTACAACGAAGACCTGCTTTACAGGCTTTTCGGCATCAACGCCGAGCTCCTCATAGATCACGCCTGGGGCTGGGAACCATGCACGCTGAAGGACATCAAGTCGTACAGACCGGAGAGGAACAGCATAAGCGACGGGCAGGTCCTTCAGGCTCCTTACGAGAACGCACAGGCAAAAATAGTGACGATGGAGATGGCAGATCACATCGCCCTCGATCTCGTCTCGAAAAAAATGACGACTGACCAGATCGTTCTGGATATCAAATATGATTCAGCAAACATAGATGAACCTGCCAGGATGAAAAAATCTGTAAGATCACTGAAGAAAGACATCTACGGACGGCTCGTCCCGGCACCGGCTCACGGCTCCGAAAACCTCGGCGCTCACACCTCATCATCGAAAGTGATAAACGACGCCGTCTCCGGACTTTTCGACAGGATCACGGACAAGGACCTTCTTATCAGAAAGATATACGTTACTGCGAATAACGTCATATCCGAAGACGAGGCTGCTGAAGAGAAGCAGACAGAACAGCTCGACTTTTTCTCGAACCTCGAGCAGGACGATGACGGCGAAAGCAAAGCCCCGCCGCGCGAAGACACCGACAGAGAAAGAAAAGCCCAGGAAGCCATCCTTTCTATAAAGGATAAATTCGGCAAGAACTCGATATTCAAAGGACGCGACCTCGAGGAAGGCGCTACGGCAATGCAGAGGAACGATCAGATCGGAGGACACAAGGCATGACAGAAGAGGAAAAAGACGATTTCCCGTACGAAGACATAGTTGACCTGCCGCATCATGTTTCAAAAAAGCACCATCACATGAGCATGCACGACAGAGCGGCCCAGTTTTCCCCTTTCGCCGCGCTGACAGGCTATGAACAGGCTATCGACGAGACTCGCGAGAAAACGATCAGACAATACGAAAAATAACATTTCATATCATTTTTTTGCTTGATTGAAGACAAAAATCATGATATAAAAGAGTAAATGAAAAGCTCTGAAGGGGAGTAGCTGACAGCTTAAGCTGCTGCACGACGCGTCAGTACGGCGAAAGCCCGCGTCATGCATTAAACGGCGAGACTTTCAGGCGGTGTTTATGATGCCGTCTGGAAGTCTTTTTTTATACGGGATATCGAGCAGCTGTTCCCGGGGGGCCGCAAGGAGGAAAGCACATGGAAAAGCCAGAAAAGCCAGACAGGAAATACTACAGCATGTCCACTGACGAGATCATGGACAGGTTCGGCACATCCGAATATGGCCTGAATGACGAACAGGCAGCCGCGAACAGAGAAAAATTCGGCACGAACAAGCTCGCCGAAAAAAAGCAGAAAAGCGTACTGCAGATATTTCTCAGCCAGTTCAAGGACCTGCTCGTGATAATACTCATCATAGCCGCTGCGATCTCAATGGCGACAGGCAGCACTGACAGTACGATCGTCATCATCGCCGTTCTCATCATGAACGCTATCATAGGCACCGTCCAGTATGTCAAAGCCAGGAAATCGCTCGAGAGCCTGAAGAAACTCTCTTCTCCGGAAGCGAAAGTCATACGCGAGGGTGTCCAGAAGATAATCCCTGCAGACGACCTTGTCTGCGGCGACATAATCGTACTCGACGCCGGCGACATTATCCCGGGCGATGCCAGAGTCTTCGAATCACACACCCTCAAGACGAACGAGAGCGCCCTCACAGGCGAGTCTCTCAGCTCCGAGAAAAACGAGGATGTAATCGATGAGGAAAAAGTACCTCTCGGCGACCAGAAAAACATGGTTTTCTCCGGCACGCTCGTAACATACGGACGCGCACACGCAGTCGTGACCGCTGTCGGGAAAGACACAGAGCTCGGCCGCATCGCTTCCCTCATGGAAAACGCGGAGGAAAGAAAGACTCCTCTCCAGATCACCATGGACAATTTCAGCAAGAAACTCTCCATCGCGATCATGATAATATGCGCTGTCGTCTTCGCGCTCAGCCTGTACAGGCACATGGCGATACTGAACGCCCTGCTCTTCGCGGTAGCTCTCGCAGTCGCAGCGATACCTGAGGCTCTCTCATCGATCATCACGATCTCGCTCGCCATCGGGACAAAGCGAATGGCTAACCAGAACGCCATCGTTAAAGACCTGAGCTCCGTCGAAGGTCTCGGCTGCGTTTCCATTATCTGCTCCGATAAGACAGGAACACTCACGCAGAACAAGATGCAGGTGGGCGACATCAGCATATATGCCGACCGCCAACTTTTAGACATTGCCATGGCAGTGAACTCGACCGCCGAACTGGATGGCGACAAGACCATAGGCAATCCCACCGAGGCTGCACTGCTGCTGTGGCTGAAAGACCAAGGCGAGGACTATAACGCCCTCAGGCAGAAGGGCACAATGATATGGCAACTGCCATTCTCTACCGAGCACAAGCACATGGCAACCATCATAGATATCGACGAGAGAAGATACGTGATGGTGAAGGGTGCGCCCGAGATTGTGACTGCCCACTGCTCTCTTGACAACCAGCAGACGCAGAAGATACAACAGCAACTGCTCAACTATCAGA
>JBJETC010000309.1:0-6733 GCA_051883115.1 Anaerovoracaceae bacterium | reverse complement strand
CTGCAGCTGCTCCTGCTGCTGAAAAAATGGAGGACTGCGTGCTCGGCGCTTATGAGAACGGCCGCATGATGCTGATGAACGAGGTCGACGACGATGCGTTCGCGTCTGCGTCGCTTGGCTATGGCGCGGCGATAGAACCTTCTGAGGGCAAGCTTTACTCCCCGGTAGACGGCGAGGTATCCATGCTCTTTGATACGAAGCACGCTATAGGCATAGAAACTGAGGGCGGCGCTGAGATACTTATCCACGTCGGCATCGACACGGTCAAACTCAACGGCCAGTACTTCGAAGCTCATGTCAGCGAGGGCGACACCGTAAAGCGCGGCGATCTCCTCCTCACGTTCGATATGGACGCGATAAAGGCAGCGGGCTACAAGCTCACTACTCCGATCATCATCACGAACACTGATGACTACAGCCAGATCCTGCCGCTCAAGACAGGCGAGGTCCATGTAGGAGATGACTTCCTCCACCTGATAGGCTGATGAAGTCCGGATAGCAAAACAAACAATAGAATATACGAACAGAAAAATGCCTCTCCGTAAGGAGAGGCATTTCCAGTTTGATCAAAGTCCACCCTTACTGAAAGGATGGACGTGAAATCGAGAGCACCTATTGCAAGCGCATGATTCGGGCCTTCCGGCGCCTGCTTTTTTCAAAACGATAAATCACCTATCTGTATTTTTCCAGACCGGCCTCAAGGCTCTCACGGATCCTGTCGCGGAGCTTCGCCGGCTTTATCACCTCGACATGGTCGAGATACTGCTTTGCCCAGTGCTCCATCGCCGTCGGGCTTACCCTCAGACTTACACGCACTTTTTCGCTGCTGCCCCTAACACGCCTGATCTCTATATCGCGCCCGAACCAGTCTATGACCTGATCGATGATCCCGCTGTCGGCGATGAACTCGACACGTACCGGTTTGTCCGCGTACATATACGGCCGCATCGTCGAGAGCTCGCGGAAGTCTATACCGTCCATGAAACCCTGGACACTTGTAAGCGGCCTGGCCGGCTCATCCGTGATCTTCATATTCGTGATCCTGTCGAGGCGGTGGTAGACCATGTTCCCCCAGTGTTCGCTGTACGCCATCAGATAATACCTCTGATTGTGCAGTATCAGCTGATACGGGCTGACGGTCTGCTCGGAGCTCTTGTGCAGCCTGCAGTCTGCGCCGTATTTATTGTAGTCGTAATGGATCTGGAGCTGCCTGTCCACAGCCTCCCCGACGAGTTCTATATTGTAAAAAGTCTCCTGGTTATCTGTCTTGTTCCACTCGGTGAGCTTTTTCTCCGGGTATATGTGCTCGATGCTCGCCTTGAAATACCTGTTCGACAGGCCGCAGAGCCCCTCGATCAGATCCTCCGACTGCCTCATCGTGATGTGGCTGCTGCAGAGCACGCTGTCTATGAGCATCCTCAGCTCCGAGTCGTCAAAATCCCTGCTCACGAGCGCGGCTCCGTCCCTGGTCGACTCTATGTCAAAACCCGCCTCTCTGAGCAATGCGACATTCCGCCCTATGGCTTTTCTCTCTATCGAGATGCCATAGTCCTCTTTCAGATGATCCGCTATGTCCGCCTGAGTCAGCAGGTGATCATAGTCGCTGTATTCCTGCAGGATCTGCAGTATCCTGATAAGTGCGATCTTCTTCGATCCGTTTTCGTTTTCCATGCGTCATACACCTTCGATCCCGTTTTCACGCATTTTATTTTTTTCATTATACATCACATCGCGCGCCGATGTCTCGCATATGGGTACCGTTTATGGTACCTATTAACCGGCAGGAACCGCCGTTCAAGTGGGCCTGCGCGGCTGACCCCGGGGCTGATATAACAAAAGGTGATTTTTTCCCGCGTGATATGCTATGCTTATCTTGCGTACAATGACGCATCAAAGGGGGAAAAATCATGACATCAGGTAAAAACGACCGCAAATATATTTTTTTCGATATAGATAACACCCTTGCTGTGGGAACGCCGGGGAAACAATATGTCCCGCAGAGCGCGGCCGAGGCGATAGATGAGCTGCGAAGCAAGGGCCATTTCACGGCTATCGCGACGGGACGCGCTCACGCCATGGCCGAAAGCTACAGGAAGCAGCTCGGGTTCGAGAACATGGTGAGTGACGGCGGGAACGGCATCACGATCGACGGCAGGCTCCGTGAGCTCCACCCTCTCCCGTACGAAAAATGCCTCAGGGTCATCGACGAGTGCGAAGAAAAAGGTATAGCCTGGGCTGTCCAGACAGACGACTCCGACACGAGACTCGCGCCTGACGGCCGCTTTCTCAGCGAAACGCACGACGTCTACATGAAGACCAGGACCGTCCCGGGGCTCGATGTCACACAGTATCAAAACATTTACAAAATGTACATCGCGGGGCGCTATCCCATCGAAAACACCATCGTCTCGGTGAGCGAGGTCCCGCACTGCAGATACCACGAGACATATTTCTTCGTGGAGCCGACCGACAAGGCGCGCGGGATCCGCGAAATGGTGGATATCCTCGGCGGCAATCCTGAAGACGTGATAGTGTTCGGCGACGGAGAAAACGACCTTTCCATGTTCGACGGGGAGTGGACGTGCGTCGCTATGGGGAACGCTGTGCCGGAACTCAAGGCGAAGGCTGATTTTGTAACTAAGGACGCGGCTGACGACGGCATCTACTATGCATGCCGGGAACTTGGCCTTATCTGATGGCTTTTAAATAAAAACGCGACTGATATTTTACCGCGTCAGCAAAACGCATCGCCGATGAGCGATCCGCTGCAAGGAGATATTTCAATGTCTGCAGAACTTGATAACGCAAGAGTATATGAGAAAAAACATGCGGCCGGCATAGCGTCCCGCCCTGTTTTCCACCTGACACCTCCGGCCGGCTGGATGAACGACCCGAACGGATTCTCGTTTTTTCACGGCAAAACGCATCTCTTTTATCAATATTACCCATACGGCACGAAATGGGGAGATATGCACTGGGGCCACGCGGCGACCTCTGATTTCATGAAGTGGGAATACCTTCCCGTGGCTATGGCTCCGGACACTGACTATGAGACAGGATGCTACTCAGGGAGCGCAGTCGAAGATGACCGCTTCGGCCTTCTCATCATGTACACCGCGCACAAAGTACATCCGGACGGCCATATCACAGAAGAACAATGCGCTGCCGCGTCATCTGACGGGATCAGCTGCAATAAGCTGTTCGGGCGCCCTGTGATCCGGACCTCCGACCTGCCCGACTTCATACTGCCGTCGGATTTCCGCGACCCGAAGCTGTGGCATGATGAAACGGGTTATCACGCTTTGCTCACAGGAATGGAGCGCAGCGGGAACGGAGCTTTGCTCAGATACGATTCGCGCGACATGGAAAACTGGTCATATGCGGGCGTCCTCATGGAAAGCTCTGCGGAGAAAGGCGGCATGTGGGAGTGCCCTGACATTTTTTCCATGGGGAAAAACGATGTCCTGACGGTCTCTGCCATGGAGATGCACGAGCCTCCTGAGATCACGAACATATCCGGGCATGAGACTTTCGCCTGGATCGGGAAATATGACGCGGCACAAAATGTCTTTCGCGAAAACAAAAGGCAGATCCTCGACTTCGGAGCTGATTTTTACGCGCCGCAGACTATCGTCCTGCCCGACGGCAGGCACGTGCTCACAGCATGGATGAATAACTGGGAAAATGTGCTCGTCCCTGAAAACACAGGTTGGGCGGGGATGATGTGTTTGCCGAGAGAGATAACGCTGAAAGACGGCATTCTCTGTCAGGCACCTGTGCGTGAAATAGAAAAATACGAGACGGAAAAGTTTTCTGAGACCCTGGCACTGCATGATACAAAAGCCTCCATATCAGGGCTCCGCGGCAGGGTACAGGATGTCCGTCTCCGCATCTCCGGCGATTTCCGCACGTTCACGATCGATATGGCTGAAAATGAAAAATACGTAACCAAGCTCATCTATGACCGCGTCAGGAATACCCTGACGCTTGACCGAAGCCGCTCCGGGATGAAAGGAGACGCGATACCCGTCCGGTATGTGTCGCTCTCAGGCCGCGGCGATGAAGCCGGCGCCGCACACGATCCCGGTGATCCTCTGGAGCTCCGCATCCTTATGGACATTTACTCCGTAGAAGTCTTCGCGTGCGGCGGCAGTATCACGCTGTCATCCGCTGTCTTTACGCCGCGCAAGGCGGACGGCTTTTCGCTCGAAGCGGACGGCAGTGCCGCGGCTGAGATAAAAGCATTTGATATAAGCTGAAAAAGGCGTACTATCCCGGAGCGTCTATATAAGAAAAATATTCACTATAAAACGGGCGGAAGTTCTGCAAAAGAACAACCGTCCGTTTTTGTGATCAGTCATGCTCCGCGCCGTATCTTATGAACATCTGCGTCGAGCAGCTGTATCTCGCTCAGCCTCGACGGATAATGGAGCTTGCCTGTCATCAGGTTCGTTATGATGATCGTCTGCCCTTCATATCCCGTGAAATTCTCTTCTATCACCTTGCGTACATCTGTCCTGTCAGTCATGTTTTTCTGCAGGCAGCGATAAGTCCCCTGCGGGATCCTGATGACTGACTCGTCTTCAATGTCTGGGCGCAGGACACGGAGAAAATACGCCATCTTCATGTTTTCCCCGTCGAGTCTCAGCATGATGCCTGATGGGAAAAAAGGCGCCATGTTTTTCCGCTGGAGGTCGCGGAAACTCTGGAAAAGATGGCGCTGCTCCGCCGCGAGTTTCTTCCTGTCGCCGCTCGAAGGTATGACGTAGAACCAGCGTTCATCGATCTCACGCGTGTAGCATTCCTTCCTGTCCCGGTACTCTTCGTTGCTGCGCATGAGGTCGAGACCGTACTCCGTCATCTTCAGCGTCGTGTTCATCTGCTCCATTTTTTCCAGGAGCACCTTGCGGCCGCGTATCAGTATCCTGCCGAGATCGAGATGACCCTCTTCATCGACATACTGATTGAGTTCCTTGAGCGGGATATCGAGCGCGACGCACATCTGTATGACGTCGAGCGTGACGATCTGCTCAGGAAGGTAATAGCGGTAGCCTGTATCCGGGTCGATCCTGGCCGGCTTGAGCAGGCCTAGTTTCTCATAGTATCTGAGGGACCCCACGCTGATCCCGCGGAGCGACCCGAATTCGCGAATCGTAAGATATGTCATGGCAGCAGTCCTTCCCGAAGGCGTTTTCACCGGAAAAGCCTTCTTTAATAAAGTTTCTACGGCAAACTTCTTTACGAAAAAAATTTTTACAAAATTCCTGTTGACTCGACTATTATAGCAGAGTTTATAGTCTTATTGTCAGTAAGATCATCGTAACGATTGATCTTATTATTTTTACTCTTTGTCTGGCACTCTCATGCATCGACTGCTAATATCGTACCGGACTGACCCATTTTTCTTTGGAGGAATCTATGCTGAAACTACTTAAAAATCTGACAAGAAAGTATGTCGCCATTACCGTCGCCGCGGCTTTTTTTACCGCGATGGCCGTATGGGCTGACCTGACTATTCCTGACTATATGACAGATATCACGACGCTGATCGAGACCTCCGGATCTACGATGTCAGAGATCCTGTCTGTCGGAGGCAAAATGATGGCCTTCGCGCTGATCAGCCTCATATCGACCGTTGTCGTCGCCTTCTGCGCGTCAGCCGTATCGAACGGTTTTTCCGCTGACCTGCGCGAAAAGCTTTTCTGCAAGGTCCAGGCTTTTTCTATGAACGAGATCGGACAGTTCTCCACATCGAGCCTGATCACCCGCTCGACAAACGACGTGATGCAGATCCAGCTTTTTATCGTAATGGGCATGCAGATGATGATGCGCGCGCCTATCATGGCCGTCTGGGCTATCGCGAAAATCGTCGGAAAAGCCTGGCAGTGGACGATGGCTACAGGCGTGACCATCCTGATCGTCCTCGGCGTGATCATGGTATGCATCCTGATCGCGATGCCGAAGTTCAAGAAACTGCAGGTACTGACAGACAAGCTCAACAACGTGACTCGCGAAAATCTCACCGGGCTTCGCGTCGTGCGCGCATACAATGCCGAAGATTATCAGGAGAAAAAATTTAAGAAAGCTAATGACGAACTCACGGACACCAACATGTTCGCGATGCACACGATGTCATTCCTCCTGCCGAGCATAATGGCCGGGATCAACGGGCTCACGCTCGCCATCTACTGGATAGGCGCGTACGTCATCGAAAACGCCGGACTAGGCAGCAAGATCTCGCTCTTCTCCGACATGGTCGTATTCTCGCAGTACGCCATCCAGGCCGTCATGGCATTCCTGATGCTCGTCATCATCTTCATGATCCTGCCGAGAGCATCCGTTTCGGCAAAACGTATAAACGAGGTGCTCGACACACCTGTCACAATCAGGGACGGAAAGGAAACAGAAGGCGAAACAGGGCATGAAGGCGAGATCGAGTTCAGGAACGTGAACTTCCGTTATCCCGGAGGCTCAGATGATGTCCTCAGCGATATCTCTTTTACCGCGAAGAAAGGCGAGACAGTCGCCATCATCGGCTCTACCGGAAGCGGCAAGAGTTCGCTCATAAACCTCATCCCGAGGTTCTACGACACGACCGGAGGAAGCGTATACGTCGACGGACGCGATGTCCGGGACTATTCGGAAAAAACCCTGCGTAACAAGATCGGATACATTTCCCAGAGCGCCGTGCTTTTCACCGGTACGATAAGCTCCAATGTCGGCTACGGTGATA
>JBJETC010000308.1:0-6782 GCA_051883115.1 Anaerovoracaceae bacterium | reverse complement strand
TGTCCATGTTCACCATAAGGAAAAGCAAGAGGTCATATTCCCTGTTTTTCAGATCGACTTCCCTGCCTTTGACGTAGACGCGGCGTGAAGCCGTCTCCACACGGATGTCGCCGATCTCTATCGCAGAAGGCGTCCTGTGCCCTCCCGTCAGGCGCTCATAACGCTGCAGATGGGCTTTCACCTTCGCGACGAGCACGCTTGGGGAAAAAGGCTTCTCGATGTAATCGTCGGCGCCCATGCCGAGTCCCCTTATCTTGTCGACGTCCTCCTGGCGCGCCGTGACCATGAGGACAGGTATGTCGAGCGTCTCGCGCAGCTTCCTGCAGACAGTGAACCCGTCCATGCCCGGAAGCATCAGATCGAGGAGTATGAGGTCATAGCTCCCGTTCCTCGCTGTCTCAAGGCCTTCTCTCCCGTCGCTAACGATGTCGACTTCATAGCCGCTGAGCTCGAGGTAATCCCTTTCTATCTCCGCTATCGCCCTGTCGTCTTCTATTATCAGTATCCTGCTCATTGTCCTGCCTCCGGTACGCTTATCCTTATCCTGAGCCCGTGCGGACTGACATTCTCCGCGCTGACGTGCCCTCCGGCCTGTTCGGTTATCTTCTTTACGATGGCGAGGCCCATCCCGCTGCCCTTGCCCGGGTCTTTCCGCGCCGAATCGCTCCTGTAAAGCGTCTCGAATATACGCGTGAGATCGCTTTCCTCAACGCCCGGTCCATCGTCCGTGAAAGTCATTACAGCGCAGGATCTTCCGTTCTCCCACGCGCGTCTGACCTCGACGCTGAGATGGCCTCTCTCCGCTGTCTTGTACTTCAGGCTGTTGTCAGCGATGTTGGTTATCATCCTGCTGAGCATGTCCCTGTCTCCCATGATGTATACGCTGTCGGCAGACACGTCTATATCAAGGCCTTTTGCCCCGTACTCTGTCCTGTCATCGTCCAGGACATCCGCTGCAGTTTTCCCGAGGTCTATTTTTTCCATGTCCGGATGATATTCATCTAGGTCGAGTTTGGAAAAAAGGGATATCTGCGATACCATGCGCTGCAGGTCTTCCGCCTTCGTCTTTATCGTCATCAGGTACTTCTGCTGCTTCTCCGGCGTGTCCGCCACACCGTCTATCAGGCCTTCCGCATATGCCTGGATCGAAGTCAGCGGCGACCTGATATCGTGCGAGATATCGGCGAGGAGTTCCTTGTGGTTTTCCTCATGCCTCGTGACATCGTCGACAGACCGCTTGAGGTACCAGGCCATCTTGTTGAATTCCTCGCACACAGGGGTGAATTCATCATCATGATCATAGACGATCCTGTAATCGAGATTGCCGCGGCCTATCTCCCGGACGCCGGCCGTCAGTATGTCAAGCGGCTCTTCTATCCTTTTGAACACGAATTTTATCAGGAATCTGTCAGTAAAGAAAACAGACAGGATTATCGTGATGATGAGGATCACGCCTGCCACGGCGAGCGACGCCTTGAGCGTCCCGTATGTCACGTGGCCGACCCTGCTGAAAATGTAGAGAGTATACGTGTGATCACCGACTTTGACCTTGTCGGCATAGATGCTCCTGCTCCCCCGAGTCGCCGTACCTGAGCTGTCCAGGCTGCTTACGGCCCTGACGAGCGAATCGTCTGCGCTGCTGCTTTCCCCGTATGAATAGTAGCTTTTCCCGTCTTCCAGGACGGTGAGAGCCATGTGTTCCCTATCGATGAGTGAGCTCAGCCGTTTCAGGTTCCCTTTCCTTTTATCAGGGTCTGCTTCGAGAGCCTCCCTGACTGTCACGCCGAGCCCGCTTCCCGCGCGGTAAAAATCCTCGTTGTCGTCAAATGAAATGCCTCTGTCGTGCACGGCCCAGATCATCAAAAGACAGCCGGCCGCTATCACGAGCGTGATAACTACAGGCACGAGTATCATAAGCAGATTTGACAGCGCAAGCCTTTTCCTGACAGTCATGACAGCCTCCTTCCGCATCTTTTCTCTAATATATCACGGCGCGG
This sequence comes from Anaerovoracaceae bacterium, assembly GCA_051883115.1. Classification (GTDB taxonomy): domain Bacteria; phylum Bacillota; class Clostridia; order Peptostreptococcales; family Anaerovoracaceae; genus Aminicella. Next base: position 4,785 of record JBJETC010000308.1, on the reverse strand, counting down.
GGCGGCGTTCTTAAATAAAATATAAACTTGCGGGATTTTGTCAGTGATCAGGCGGTAAAATCGTTAAAAAGGCACGAGGCCGGATCAGAAAATATAAAAAAAACAGCCGGGCATCGTCTGATACCCGGCTGGTCGGAAAAGATCCTGCTGAAGGCTGTTTCCCCTAATAATTCATGTTCTTAAAGCCTATTTTATCCATATCGAGATCTACCTTCGTGATAAGGAGGTCGTCCCAGTTGAGGAACGCAAGAGAGGTGTTCATGTTGGAGCCCTCCTGTATCTGAGTCTTCGTGAACCCGGCTGATCTCACCACGCTGAACTTGTACTTCCTGTCGCAGTTGTATTTCGCTGCGCCGATCCCGAGCTTCGTGACATACGCGGAATCATTCAGCGTGTTTTTCACAGTGATCTTTGCGTTCTTATAAGGCCTGGAGTAGCGGCACTCCACGAGGTCTTTGCCGTTGTCCTTGCTGTCGTCGCAGTAGTAGACAAAAAGTATGGAGCCGTTCTTCTTCAGCACGGCATAATAATTCGTGAGTTCCCCATACTCGTACGATGACTTCTTTATAGCCTTATCGCCCTTGTTTGTAACGTATCCGTGGCGCCTGATGTAGTTCTGGAGCTTCACGATGTTCTTTTTCTTGACTGCCGCTGCTTTTGCCTGCCTCGAACTCGAAGGATGCTTATGCTTCACGGCTGCCAGGCTCACGCTTGCAGCAGGCCCCGCAGGTGCTGCAGCGAGCACGACTGCAGCTATGGCTATGATCGTTGATTTTCTGAATACCTTTCTTAATTTTTTGCTTTTTCTCATATTTTTCCCTGACTTCCAGGCCCCGGCTCTGATCGTATCGTGCCTGAGTTATAAGTATTTCAGGGTACAGGTCCGCAATTTATGATTTGATTATAGTATACCACCCACACCGGGGTTTATGTCATTTGCAACAAAATTTTGTATACACGAAAAAATTTATCAGTGACGTTATTGATACACATTTCTGCGATGATGCCCGCGAAATTTCACATCAGAAAATCACGGTCTGCGTAGCCGCCATCTCGCGGAAGGCCCTGTCGTGTTCGACGAAGACCATTGTCGGTTGGAATTCCTGTATTATCTGCTCTATCTGCATCCTCGTGTAGATATCTATGTAGTTCAGCGGCTCGTCCCAGATATAGAGATGAGCTTCCTCGCACAGGCTCGCAGCGAGCATGACTTTCTTCTTCTGGCCTTCGGAAAGATCGGAAACGTCCTTGTCGAACTGGACGCTGCTCACGCCCATCTTGTTCAGGATGGCGAAAAAAAGACTCTCGTCTATGCCTTTCTGCCTTGCCATGTCGTGCAGCCCCCCGCGGAGGCCTGACGCGTCCTGGCCCACATACGATATCCTCAGCTGCGACCCGATCCTCAGCGTGCCGGAATAGCTTATGTCCTGACCGTCGAGGAGTTTCAGGATGCTGCTCTTCCCTGTGCCGTTGCTCCCGGTGAGTGCTGTCCTGCTGCCGCGTGTGACCTTGAACGTGATACCGCTGCAGGCTGTTTTTTCCCCGTAATTCACCGACACATCGATGAGCTCGGCAAGCACGTCCGAGTGGTACTCGAGCGGATGGATCTCGAGGCGGTCGACGCGCTCTATGTCTTTCATGAGGCCCATGCGGGCGTCAGAAGCCTTCTGACGGCGCTCCTCTATGACCTTCGCGCGCTTCATCATCTTGGCCGACTTGTGGCCGATAAAACCTTTGTCCACCCTGGAGCCGGAATTTTTCGTGCCGTTCTTGCTTTTTTCCACCTTGTCAGACCACGAGCTGCTCTGGCGCGCCGAGCCCGCGAGCCTTTTCGCCTCTTTGGCCAGTCTCTCGTTCGCGGCAGTCTCGGAAGCGTCCTTTTTCTGCTTCTCTTCCCACCATGTCGAGAAATCGCCTGACTTCACTTCGATGCCCGTCTTGTTGATCGACAGGATGTGATCGACGCAGCCGTCGAGGAAATACCTGTCGTGCGAGACGAGTATGAAACCTTCCTTGCTGTTAAGGTACGACGAAACGACTGCCCTGGCGTGTTCGTCGAGATGATTCGTCGGCTCATCTATGAGGAGGAACTTGCCCTCATTAAGAAAAAGCGCCGCGAGGAGCGCTTTTACCCTTTCACCGTTCGACAGGTCCGAAAACGTCATGTACAGGGCTTCCGGCCTTATCTCCAGCCTGTCGAATTCCTTCAGTATCTCCCAGTCCTGAGCCTGCGGACAGATCTCCGCAAGCACATCGAGCGTCATTTTCGACGCATCTTTCACTTCATACGGGAAATACTCGAATGACACGGCCGAATCTATTTTTCCGCTGTACTCATACTCGCCCATGAGGAGCCTGAGGAGCGTCGTCTTGCCGCGTCCGTTCCTCCCCGTTAGGCCGAGCTTCCAGCTGCTGTCCATGGAAAAACTCACGTTTTCGAATACGTCATCGTAGCTGCCCGGGTACGAAAACGTAAGGTTCTCAACTTTTATTACTGACAGATATATCAGCTCCTTTCGCCGGGAATGACCCGGCATGTTTTTAAGAAAAAGATCTATGGGAAAAATCCGCAAAACTAAGCTGCACCGCCCGGCAGAGCGCTGCCTCCCTGTTCCTGATCATCCTCCCTGATCTCATGATTTTCGATAGTTTCGCGATACGCCTGAACGGCCCTCGCCGCAAAGCCCTCGCACGAATAGCGGAGTTTCACCGACATCGCGGCCTTCTGCGCCATGTCCCTGCGGAGCTCTTCGTCCGAGAGGAGTCTCCTTACATCCTCGCTGAACTCCTTTTCCGTGTCATACATGAACCCTGTCTCTCCGTCCTGTATGACACCGTCGAGGCATCTGTCTCTCCTGCAGACTGCAGGGATGCCGCAGGCCATGGCCTCAGTATAAGTCATCCCCTGCGTCTCGCTCGTCGAAGCGTTCACGAAGACATCGCACGCTCTGTATATCGACGTTATCTCTTCGTGCGGGATCATCCCTGTGAATATCACACGGTCCTCGAGACCGCGCTCTTTCGTGTAGCTCTCGAGTTCTTCACGGTCAGGCCCGTCTCCCGCTATCAGCAGGACTTCATCATCCGGTTCGTTTCCCGTGAGATCTATGAGCTCGCGTATATTTTTCTCATATCCGAGACGGCCGACGAAGAGCAGGACTTTTTTATCACTGCCAATGCCGTATTTCGCGAGCGCGCCGCGAGCATGCTCGCGATCCCCGCCGTCCCCGAAATCGAGGTCCATGCCGGAAGGTATCACGTAGACAGGCGTCGTGACACCGTATCCGTCAAGCAGCGTGCTTATCTTCTCAGACGGCGCTATGACCGAATCGACATGAGCCGTGATGATCTTTGTCAGTTTCACGGCCATCGATTTTCCGACAGATTCAACAGGGAAAAAGTATTTCGCATAATCCTCGTACATCGTGTGGTACGTGTGGATAAGGGGCACGCCGCACATGGAAGCGGCCCTCTTCGCGACTATGAACGAGCTGAACTCGCACTGGCTGTGGACTATGTCCGGCCCCCACGCCGCTATCTCGTTATAGAAAGAAGGCGGCACCTTCAGCATCATCCTGGCGTTCGGGTATATCTTCCCGACGCCCATCGATCCCACGTAATATACGCCGTCCTTCCTGCCTGACCTTATGCCGCCCGACATCGTGACGATCCTGACCTCGTGGCCGAGCGCCTCCAGACCTTTCCTGAGGCTTTTTATCGATGTTACCACGCCGTTAACCATCGGATCGTAGCAGTCCGTAGTTATCAGTATTTTCATGCTCTCCCTCCTCATTAACGGCAGTTTTTCTCTTGATATATATAAGTTTACATTTTAATGCTAGAAGGTATTTGTTAAATGCAGATGAACTGCGTGAAAATTAAAGTGAAATTATAAAAAAACATGGATGCGCAGTATATAGCGATCCATGTAATTATAGCAGGATTTTCCTTTTCGTCAAAAAATTCCTGTTGATATCCGTAAAAAATCGCGCGGGAGATCCGGAGACCCCCTCCCGCTCACATCGCGATGCCGCATCAGCGTGAGACCCGGGGTCCCGCGTCTCGTCCCCGTCACGATACATCATCAGAAGTCGATCTTATCAGGGTCATGGCCCGATCCGCCGAAATACCCGAAGCTGTTCACGTATTCCATGTCGTCATCGTCTATCTCGAAATCGAAGACATCGATGTTTTCCCTGATCCTCTCAGGCGTGACGGACTTAGGAAGCGGCGTGACTCCGTTCTGGATGCACCACCTGATGCAGATCTGAGCCGGTGTCTTCCCGTATTTCTCACCGAGCGACACGAGCCTGTCGTCCCGGAGCATCTTCCCTCTTCCGAGCGGGCTCCAGGCCTCGACGAGTATATCGTTCTCCCTGCAGAACGCGAGCGTCTCATCCTGCATGAATCCCGGATGGAACTCTATCTGATCGACCATCGGCTTTATCTTCGAATCCTCTATGAGGGCTTTGAGATGGTGATCCTTGAAATTGCTCACGCCTATGGCTTTTACCCTGCCTGCCTCATAAAGGTCCTCTAGCGCGCGCCATGTGTCCGAGTTTATCTCGCGCCAGTTCTCGAAGCGGTTCGGGGATGCAGGCCAGTGGATGAGGTAAAGATCGAGATAGTCGAGGCCGAGGTCTGACAGCGTTTTTTCGAACGAAGCCATCGTCTTGTCATAGCCTCTCTCCGTGTTCCAGACTTTGCTCGTGATAAAAAGCTCATCGCGCGGGACGCCGCATTCCCTGATGCCCTTCCCGACGCTCTTCTCGTTCCCGTACCTCG
>JBJETC010000307.1:0-6801 GCA_051883115.1 Anaerovoracaceae bacterium | reverse complement strand
AGTCAGAAGAGTTCGAAATCACACTGCGAGACGCTAACCAATAATACTCTCCTGTAGTCCATATTCCTAATGCTTCCATTGTTTCTTTATCTCTTACTATTCCTTCAACTCCATCTGATGTATAATTTGTATCTGTATCATAGCATCCTGTATCATCACTTGTCCATCCACTTGGTCTTCTATAACTACTCCAAGTGCTTAGTGGCAATATTACTGTTGTCTCTGTTCCTTTATCTTTTTCTGTAAAAAGCCGGACAAGTCGAAGACCAGATCGCCAAGGAACCCGAACGCGCATGCATAGCCGCAGAAAAAACGTCCGAACGCGAACGTATATACGAGCAGAGTGATCAGCACAGCAACGAATGGGGTGATCTGAATGACTTCTGTCATCCCGAGCTGGAAGGCCATGTATTTGACGCCGTTAAAAGCTGTCGCATAGAGGTCAGGCAGGAACAGGAAAAAGACCAGCTGGACGGCTCTGTTCAGAAGTATGTCTTCTGTCTCTCTCTTGATTTTCCTCATACCAGACTCCTATTTCTTCGCCTTCGCCAGTGCTGCCTTCACTGCGTTCTTTATACCGTTCGACGAATATGTAGCTCCTGAAACGGAATCGACGTCAGTGCTCTGCGCATCCAGGATACTGTCTATGACAGAAACCGCGGAATTATAGTACGTATCCGTTTCTCCAGAGGCAGATACTACCTGGATGTCCGTGATCACGTCCTGTTTTACGTTCACGCTTACGACGATCTGCCCGCCGTAGCCCCTGGCGCTTCCTGTATATTTACCGTCTTTGTACTTCTTTGCTGCAGAAGCCTGTTTCTTACCGGCCGAAGAGGCCTTGTTACGTTCCTGCATCTTCTCGATCTGGTCAGCATATGCCTTCAGCTGCTTATTGGCTTCTTTGGCGTTATTGCGGTAATAGACTGCCTGATTGTAAAAAAGTATCGCTCCGACGATCAGGATGATGTCTATGACCTTGATCCAAAAACCATTTCCCTTCATCTTTGATATCTACTCCTTTGATATCTGCAGTGATCCACTGAATCTACTCCGTTCCGCCTGAATGGCCGCTCCCATTGCCGGGCTCCAGCCCCATATCGACTTTTTCAGGTATTACAGCCGCCTTTTTGATCTCTGTCTGCGTCGCAGGGAGCGTACCCTGCGTGCCCTGACCGTTATCGGTTTCAGAAGTCGTGCTCTGGCCGTCATCTGTCTTTGTATCCGGCGTCATGCCCTGGCTGTCGTCTGTCTTCGTGTCAGGGGTCATGCCATGGCTGTCGTCTGTCTTCGTGTCAGGAGCCGAGGTTTGATTTTTATCAGTAGTAATTCCTGACTCTGATGAGTCTTTCAGCTCATGGCCCTTAAGAGCGTTCCTGACCGCGTTCATTATGCCGTTCGAGCTCATGGTCGCTCCTGAAACAGCGTCGACGTCAGGATCGTTTTTCTTTATGATATCATTCGGGATCTTAGGGTATGCCTGCTTCCAGTATGAATCATCGCCGCTCTGTGTCGGATCCTCTGACCGTACCTGGATCTTCGCTATCTTATTGTTTTCTACGGTCACGATCACGTTCGTAGTACACTTGATGCCGCTTCGATTATCGACATATCCTGTCGCGCTTCCGGACCATGTGCCATTCTCGTACTTCGTATCGGAAACGGTACTTCCGCCCTTATCGTCCTTCTTTTTATCTTTGTCCTTGTTTTTGTTCTTATTCTTGTCCTTGTTTTTCCCGGACTTTTTCTTTTTGCTCTTCTTTGAGCGTACCTGCGCTTTCTTCAGCGCTTTCTTCACTGCGTTCCTGATGCCGTTCGAACTGTATGTGGCCCCTGAAACGGCATCGACGTTCGGCGACTGGCGTTTTACTATTATCCTGAGCAGCCTGCGGGCCTTGTCTATGTAAGGATGATTGTCCCTCGACGAAAGGATCTTTACGCTCTTTATCTTTCCTTTCCTGATCGTGACCTTTACCTTGATCGGTCCTGCAAATCCTCTGGAACTGGCTGTATATGCTCCGTCCTTGTAACGTTTTTTCGTGCTCATGGGAATATATGTGCTCGCTGCAGATGGCCCCGCGGAAGCCGCGGAAGCGCTGCCAGACGCCTTTCCCTTTGCATTTGCTGAAGCCGAATGATTGATCTTCGGTCGTGCCGCTGCAGTTTCACCTGCATCTTCGCTTACTGCAAGTGTGTCATCCGAAAGAGCCTTGTCGATCACTTTCATCGAATCACGATCCAGCGCCAGTGAAGGCGCGCTGAACTGGACAGCGACTATGACCGCAAGGACCACGGCGAACCCCGGCAGTAACATCAAAAATCCCTTAATATTCTTATTCAACGCAAAATCACCTCTCTGTTTACCACTCCCTGTCTGCCGGCAGGCGGACCGACTGAAGGAAATGATGTAAAATAAAAAGCTGCCGCCACATGGCGACAGCTTAGGATATCAATTCAAAGCAAGCAAATAAATAAATCTGAGATAGAAAACATCTATCCCGGAAGCACCCTGTGAAGACCGTCGCTTCATGCTCCAGATCCATGCATGTTTCCTGGCTTCCGGATCTCTTCCAGATCAGCCTTCTCAACGTAAGTCAATGGCTCTTGATCTTCTTCTCCGGTTACAGTGGCGGGTCCGCTCAGGACTTAAACCTGATTCCATCTTAGCTCTCAGTACCGTCCGGATATACCATGATCGGCGCCTGTACTGAGAGAACACGAATCGTTACCTGTTATTCATAATGACTTGATTATAGTATCACATTGCTTACTATTCTTCAATACTCCCAACTTTTTTATTATCCTTATTCAATCCTTTCACTTTCTTTTACTCAAGTATAGTCCTTATATATAATATAGTCAATTTTTAATTTATGTATATTTATTCCAATAATTCCTGCCTGTGGTATAAGATAACATTCCGGCGATTCTCCGCTGCGAAAAAAGTCTTACCAAGCACAGCGATTTGCTCAGTAGGACTCTTCACTCAGTTTTTCACCAACAGTGTTTGATAAAAAACCATATTCTTTTAGGAGTCAAAAGAAATAACGAAATAAATGTGCGTCTATTTAACGATTACTTTGACAGACGCTGTCAGGCCATGAAAGTATAGCCCTTCCTGCTGAAGCTGCTCCCTCTTCGCCGGCTGCTATTTTTGCAGTAGCTTTCTGCCATTCGAACTCCGCCTGCGGCTCGTTCTCATGGGAAAGCCTTGCATAAGATCGTACATCAAATGAGGCGGTGCAGAAAACTGCACCGCCTCCTTATTAGCTTATTTCACGTTCGGGCTGCTAGCTGCTCCCTCTTCGCCTAACGGCTCGAGGATCGCAGGCATCCCAGCAGTCGGCGGCTAACCACTTGATTGCTTCGCAATCTTCGCGGGCCGCCTTTGCATGGCACTTTCCATTGCTCACTTCGTTCGCAAGGACAAGTGCTCATAGTGTAAAAGCCGCCAGCGGCGCTGAAGCGCCGGGCGGCTAATTTTGCAGTAGCTTTCTGCCATTCGAACTTCGCCTGCGGCTCGTTCTCATGGGAAAGCCTTGCATAAGATCGTACATCAAAAGAGGCGGTGCACAAGCACCGCCTCTTTTGTGTTACGATTTTATGGAGATGGCGGGAATCGAACCCGCGTCCGAAAATATTTCCGGGGCACTTTCTCCGGACACAGCTGCTGATTTGCGTTCGCTTTCCAAGTCGCCCGGCAGCAGGCTAAATGGATCGCTATCCCGTCAGATCTCGGCAGATACGGGAGTTTCTGCCGGGTTTACCCGCATGATCGATGCCGGACCCTCCGCCTGCGGGTGGACAGAGCCGACAGCGCAGCTGCTTAGGCAGCTAATGCGTAATTGTTATTATTTTTAGCGTTTATAATTTAACGGCCGGCTTTTAACGTAGCTGCCGGCGTCTACGGTCCGCTTATGCCGATTCCATACCCCCGTCGAAACCATTGCACCCCCGCGAATGTACCCGCATCTATAGAGATTATACACCAAAAAGGCGTTTTTTTAACAAAAGCTGCATGTGATAAAAGGCAGGCGGATCACTCACCAGACCTCCCTGCGCATCGAAAGCCTGCCCGCAGCCCGGACACAGCCTGCGCCCGGCCCGGCTCAGCCCCTGCTCTTCAGCGCCCGGTCGATCTTCCTCGCAGCGTCGCGCTTCGCCATGTCGTCACGCTTGTCGTAGAGCTTCTTGCCCCGCGCCACCGCGATCTCGAGCTTCGCCAGCCCGCGATCGTTCAGATACAGTCTGAGCGGCACGATCGTCACGCCCTGCTGCGTCACGGCCTGGCCGATCTTGCGGATTTCCTTCTTGTGCAGCAGGAGTTTCCGCGGGCGGAGCGGGTCCACGTTGAAGATGTTCCCATGCTCGTACGGGCTTATGTTCATGCCGTAGACGATCACCTCGCCGTTCTCGACACGCGCGTAGCTCTCCTTGATACTCACCTTGCCCGCCCGGACAGATTTTATCTCCGTGCCGGTGAGCGAGATGCCGGCCTCGTACGTGTCGTCGATGAAATAATCGTGACGCGCTTTCTTGTTGTTAGCCAAAAGCTTGCTCTGACCCTGCTTTGCCAAATCTATATACCTACCTGATCCTTCCGGCCTTACCCACAGGGTAAAGTCTGAAAATCACCTTTCCTATGATTTTATCGCGGCTTATGCAGCCGACGTCTGAGGAGCGGCTGTCCACGCTTTCCGCGCGGTTATCGCCCATGCAGAAGTATTCGTCCTCGCCGACCGTCACGCTGACATCGCCGCTTGTCGTGCCGTCCTTCGTGTAGCTGCTGTCCTGGAGCTTGCCGTCGACATAGCACTTGCCGTCCCTGATCTCGACTTTTTCGCCCGGAAGGCCGATGACCCTCTTGATCCAGCGCTGGGCACGGCCCTTGCTGTCCTTGTTCTTCGATTCGAAGACGATGACATCGCCGCGCTTCGGACCGGATCTCCTGTACGCTTCCGTGCTTATGATCAGGTAGTCGTTCTCCTTGAAGTTAGGCAGCATGGAGCGGCCGAAAACGCGTGTCGGCTTGTAGAACTGCAGCCCTATGATGAGGACCGCCGCCATTATTCCGATTTCCTTAACAGTTTCCTTCATCTTATCCTGACTCCCATCTCCGGAGGGGAAAAAAGCCCCTCGGATGGTCTCCTATTTATACGGATTCGTGATGCGTCCTGCTCTCTTGAACGGGAAAAGCCTGAATACGACCTTTCCTACGACTTTGTCCTCAGAAACGAGGCCGACTGACGAATCCCTGCTGTCCCGGCTCACGAGCCTGTTATCTCCCATGCAGAAAAGCTTTCCCTTCGGGATCTTCGTCGGCTGCAGTACGCCGTTAGTGTAGCCATCCTTGGTGTAGGACGATTTGTCCTTCTTGCCGTTGATATACACATTCCCGTCGGATATGCTTATCGTATCGCCCGGTACGGCTATGACACGCTTGATGAGGAGCTTGTCTTTCCCTGTCTCTGTCTTGAGGCTCGACTTGAAAATAATGACGTCGCCCCTCTCCGGTGTCTTGCTGTGATAAGCCAGCTTATATACGAAAAGGTAGTCGTTGTTGTAAAAATTCGGCTCCATTGACTCTTCCTTGACGATCGTCGGCTTGATGACGAGTGTGACGAGAAAAGCGATGCAGACTGCTATAGCTATGTCGCGGAGCAGCTCTACGAAGCCCGACTTCGCGCTGCTCTTTTCTTTCTTCTCGGGCTGCTCGCCTTCCGGCGCAGGAGCTTCAGGCTGCGCCTCCTGATCATGTTTTATATCTTCGCCTTCCGCGTTATTTCTGTTTTCTTCTTCTGACATACTGCCTCCGTTTGATAAAATTTATTTCAGCTTTTTAATTATACCATCGAATGAAGCCGGTGGGTCAGCTGTAAAAGATTTTCCGTCAAGATATGAAAGTTTTCCGCTCACTCCGCTGAACTCAAGTCTGTATGCGTGGAGCAGCTGCGATGTAACGCCGAGCTCAGCCTTCAGCCTGCCGTTTATCCTCTTGTCCCCGTATTTCACGTCGCCTGCGAGCGGATGTCCGTGCGCCGCGAGCTGCGCCCTGATCTGATGCGTCCTCCCCGTCGAGAGTTCTATCTCACAGAGCGTGAATCTCTGTGAAGAGGAGAGGCCTTCTATCTTACCGCTGCGTAAAGGCCTGACTCCTGTTATCATCTCTTTTGTCTTTATCCCGGTTGATCCTGAAGGCTCATCTCCTCCATCAAGGACGACGGTCCTGTTGTCCTTATCGTTTCTCACCATGCTGTCGCGGAGCTCTGCTTCGTCCTTAATGACACCGACTGCAAGGGCAAGGTATATCTTCCTTATGCAGTCACGGGTTTTCAGCATCTCTGCCATCTCCCGCTGTGTCTCGTAGTCCTTGCAGAAAATGACGAGGCCGCTCGTGTTCCTGTCGAGCCTGTTCACCGGCGCAGGGGAAAAAACGGAGTCTCCCGATCTGTCCCAGCTTTCTTCCTGCATCAGGTACGAAAGGACCTGGTTCGCAAGGTGGTTCTTCTTCTCTGTGCTGTCCCCGTGCGTCAAAAGACCGCATGGCTTATTCACAAGGAGGATATGATCGTCTTCGTAAACGACCCTGAACTGCTTCTTCGCCCTTGTCTTTTTCTTCTGTCTGCGGAACGAAGAGAACTGATCGTCTGAGAGATAAAGGGTGACTAAGTCACCTTCGCTCAATGTGTAACTCCCCTGCTCGCGCTTACCGTTGACCTTAACGTCCTTCCTTATGATCTTGTAAATCATTGTCAGCGGAGCGCCTGAAAGGTAGCGCCTCAGGAACTTATCGAGCCTCCT
>JBJETC010000306.1:0-6801 GCA_051883115.1 Anaerovoracaceae bacterium | reverse complement strand
CCCGACAGATGGCTATACGCCAGTCCCAACGCATCGCGAGTGGCAGCTTCGTCCAGTCCGGCCAGCTTGCACAGCGTGGCCGTGGCGCCCAGGCCGCCACACATGGCCGGCCGGAAGAACCGCATGGGCGCGCGCTGGGCCAATGCGACGTAGATGGCGAAGTCCAGCCCCGTGGCGACGGCGGTGATGAGCCGGGTGCCGTCCACACCGCCTTCGCGTTCGGCATACCCCAGGGCCGCCGGCACGATGCAGGCAAACAAGGTGCTTGACAAGATCATAGAGATATTCTGCAAGTCAGGCTATGAGACGGTCATAGCCATGACGCAGAGAAAGGGCGACGGGACCGTTATCGCGCGCGAGCGCTGCGCTGACGCTGACATAGTCGTCGCGATAGGCGGCGACGGGACATTCAACGAGGTCGTGTCAGGAGTCATACAGTCGGGGAGCGATGTTAAGATCGGATATATCCCGGCTGGGACGACGAACGATTTCGCGAACAGCCTGGGCCTCCCTGACTCGATCATCAAGGCGGCAAAGTGCATAGTAAAGGGCAGGCCGCGCAAGCTCGACGTCGGCTCATTCAATGGCAGATATTTCTCATATGTCGCGTCATTCGGCGCGTTCACGAAGACGTCGTACGGCGTGCCGCAGTCTATAAAGAACATGATAGGCCACACTGCCTACATACTGCAGGGGATAAAGGACGTGACGTCTATAAAGCCGATACACATGGATATCACTGACGGCGATGGCAATGACCACAGCGGTGATTTCTACTTCGGCGCGATCTGCAACTCGACATCGATGGGCGGGATACTCACGCTCGACAAGGATGACGTAGACATGGCAGACGGGAAGTCCGAAGTCCTGCTCGTCAGGGCGTCGTCTAACATATTCGAGCTCAACGACATCGTCATGGCTCTCATGAGGCAGAACTATAAGTCGAGCAGCATGATAGACTTTTTCAGCACGAACAAGGTCGTCATAAAGGCAGACAAAGATGTTGACTGGACGCTCGACGGAGAGTTCCAGGAAGGGCAGGAGGACATTATCATAGACAACGTCCATAACGCGATAGATATAATAGTTCCGCCAGATAAAGAGGAAAAAGAAGCGGAGCACGTTATCAAACTCAGCGATCTCGGCTGAGGAAAGTGACAGGATGGAACGAATGACAGACCCTGAGGGGTCTGTTTTTTTATATATATAAAAAGAAGACCGGGTATTTAGGATTTTCTGAAAAAATGGTTAATGGAGAGCCTGCGATTTTTTCTCCTGAGAAAAATATTAAGAATTATTAAGAAAATATCTTGACACTTGAATCGCCTGCGATTAACATATGAATATGTTAAGAAAACTTAAGAAAGTTTTCGCCGGGATATAAGCATAGAGGTATGCAGGAATGATGTTAAACGGAAAATCGAAGGCAAGATCAATACTGGCAGCAGTGGCCGCGGTTATAATCGCGATCGCTGTCATCATGCCGGCTGCAGCAGATACGTATGCTGCCACGAAAACATCATCAAAGACTAAGAAGACTGCGGCTGCTTCGAAAAAGTCCGCTTCGTCGAAGAGTAGAAAGACTAAGAAGACTAAGAAGACTAAGAAAGTCAAGGTCTACAGGGCGTACGCCGTCATCCTCAACAAAAAGGCTTCAACCGGGGCAACATACAGGACGAACGTCATCTATACAGCGGAAAAGGTCTCGGGAAGCGAGATCGAGAGCGATATCGCGGCTTACGTGAAGCAGAACACGAAAAACGCCGTAAGCGCATCGCTTGACGAGAATTCATCTATCACCGTAAAGAGATATACTTCGAAGATGAATAAGTCGGAGTTCGCGAAGGCAAACGATTTCGCCGCTAAGACCACGTACCGCAACAAGCTCAGGGACAAGACGAAGCCTGACAAGGCGGCGATCGAGGACATGATCATCAAGGGTAAATACATCGACGTCGTTGCCGATACATATACGAAAGAAGTCACGTACCAGGACTATAACGTCATAAAGAAAAAGTCCGCCAGGTACAGGAAATCGACTAAAGTCACGAAAGGCGGAGTAAAGGGCACGACGACGATCGAGACGTACGGCAGGGAAGTAAACGGCGTAGAAGTCTCAAAGCCGAGAGTGGAAAAAACAGTCGTAAAGCCTGTAGACAAGGTCATATACACCGGGACGGCAATGATGCCTATAACGCTCGGACAGACATACACAGGCACAGACGGAGCCGATGTCGTCAAATACGCGAAGAAATTCATCGGCAATCCTTACGTCTGGGGCGGAACGAGCCTGACAAAGGGCGCTGACTGCTCGGGATTCATCTATTCGATCTACAGACACTTCGGCCTCAGCGTGCCGAGGGTATGCTTCTACAGAGTAGGCAAACAGGTCTGCAGCGGAAAGAATTTTGACGTAAAAAAACTCAAGCCGGGAGATGTCATCACTTACTCCGGTCATTATGCACTTTACGCGGGTGACGGCATGGTCGTCCACGCGGCGAGCCCGAAGTGGGGCATAGTTTACACTAAGATAGACTGGTCCGGCACACCGATAGAAGCGACGAGGTTCTTCGAGTAAAAATAAACAAGTTCTCCTCTTTTAGTTAGTACCTGAAATAAAAAGCCAGGCAGCAGTCCGGCGTCCAGATGTGAGACGCCCGAGGCATGCTGCCTGGTCTGTTTTTTGTAAAAATAAGTGCGCCGCCCTGATCAGATGTCAGTCAGGACCCTTATGCGCGTAACGCCTTCGATCTGCGGGACGGACGTTATCTCGTCCCTCGTAGAAACGAGCACGTAGCCGGCGTCGTCCCTGAGCCCTCCGTCCATGTCGTCTATTTTTACGTCTGACATTATAGCTGATGCGAGAGTCAGAGGATCGGGAACGTTTTTCGTGCAGATGCAGACGCGGTTCTCGTTTTCTATGGGGCCGAGGCTGCAGTCAGGGAAATTGAGCGAGTTCCTGATGTTGCCGTTTTTTATGAAATCGTATAAGTCGTCCGATATTGACACGGCGGCTTCGATGGATGATTCCTCAGTCCTGCCCGATATCCCCGGATAGCATGTTATATTTCCGATGCCCTCAAGAGCAGGCGACGGGAAATCCGTCACATATTCGCTTATGACGCCGCTCTCGACAGCCTCTATGACGGCTTCTTCATTCACGGTATCCGCGTCTGTGAAATTGATGAGCACCGCGCCGCGCTTGAAAAGCTCGAGCAGGCTGCTGTCTATCATGTCTGTCGTGCTGCTGCTCTCTACGCAGAGTGTGACGAAGTCCGAATCCCTGAAAAGGGTGATGGGGTCAGACGTTATCTCGACATCAGGTGAGAGGCGGTGCGCAGCTTCGAGCGTGATGCCGGGGTCAAAGCCTATGACGTGCATGCCGAGCGCCGCAAGGGCGTTCGCAGTCATGACGCCTGTTTTTCCGAGACCGAGCACAGACACCGTCTTTCCCGACATTTCCATGCCGGTATAGACTTCGTCCGGCTGATCTTCGCTTCCGTCGGCAGAAAACCTGAGTGCGGCTCTGTCAAACTTCCTTAGCGAGTTTATGATCACGCCGATGACCATTTCCTTTACAGCGTTCGAGCCGGCGTTCCCGGCTGTGATGACAGGGATGCCTCTGTCGGTGAGCCTGTCGAGCGGGAGAGAGCCGCCTTTAGGATCGAGGCTGCCGCAGGCCGACACGAGCCTGCTGAGCTCGAAATCAGACATATCCATGTCACGCACCATGATCGCGGACGCTTCGTCCACATTATCCGTGATCTCAAATTTTTCTCCGATCATGTCGACCGCTTTCTGCGGGACATAATCCATGAGCGACATCATGAACATCTTTTTTCTCCGTTTTTTCAGCTTTTTCAGCAAATATTTTCTTTTTTGAGTATAACATCAGGGTACTTTACTTACAAGCAGGCCGGTGGTAATATGTATAAACAGACAAAAAATAATCGATATTTTTAGTAATTTAGTTCACAGAGAAAGAGATAAGGGGTAGAAATGGCTGATTACGACAGAGTTTACAATTTTTCGGCAGGTCCATCCATGCTGCCGGTCCCGGTATTGGAAGAAGTTAGAGACGAGCTCCTCAATTACAGAGGGACAGGCGAGTCCGTCATGGAGATGAGCCATCGCTCGTCAGAATTCGTTGAGATATACCAGGAAGCGGTGCAGGATCTCAGAGACCTCCTGAAAGTCCCTGACAACTACAGGATCCTGTTCCTGCAGGGCGGCGCCACACTTCAGTTCTCGATGGTGCCTATGAACCTTCTCACAGGTTCAAAGAAAGCTGACTACATCGTCTCAGGAAGCTGGGCGAAAAAAGCTGCCAAGGAAGCTGAAAAGTTCGGCGACATCAGGGTCGCGGCAAGCTCTGAGGACACAGTGTTCGACAGGATACCTGATTTTACCGCAGACGACATCAGAAAGGACGTCGACTACGTTCACGTATGCTGGAACAACACGATCTACGGAAGCCATTACAACACGATGCCTGACGTGGGAGACAGGATGCTCGTAGCGGACATGTCATCCAGCTTCCTGAGCGAGGAAGTCGATGTTTCAAAATTCGGCCTGATCTACGCCGGAGCGCAGAAAAACGTAGCGCCTGCAGGTGTCACGATCGTCCTCGTACGCGACGACCTCGTAGAGGCTGCTCCTGAGGACCTTCCTGTTTACCTCAGATACAAGACACACGCTGACAAGGATTCAATGTACAACACACCTCCGTGCTTCACGATCTACGTGGCAGGCAAGGTGTTCAAGTACATCAAGAAGCTCGGCGGCGTGAGCGCGATGCATGAGCTCGACGTCAGAAAGGCTGACAAGCTCTACGGATACCTTGATTCCACAGATTTCTACAAGACTCCTGTAAGGGAAAAGGACAGATCCATCATGAACGTCGTTTTCGTTACGGGTGACAAGGACCTCGACAAGAAGTTCGTGGCAGAAGCAAAAGAGCAGGGCATCATCAACATCAACGGCCACCGCAGCATCGGCGGCATGAGGGCCAGCATCTACAATGCCATGCCTGAAGAAGGCGTTGACAAGCTCATCGATTTCATGAAAAAATTCGAGATGGAGAACAAATAGAGACAGATCATGTTTTTGACAGGACATGAAATGAAAACAAAGATCCATGGAAATATGAGGCGCGCGGCGGCAATAGCTGCCGCGGCGTTCTTATGTATATGTATGACCGCATCTGTGAAACCGGAAGCGGTTTTTTGTTATGCGGTGGCAAAGCCGGAAAAGCCGGATATCAGCGCGGGGTCATGCGAGGTGTACTGCACGAACACAGGCGAAGTGATGTATTCGAAAAGCACAGACAGCACCGTGACTGTGGGCAGCCTCTCGAAATTCTTCACAGCGGTGTCCGCCGCTCAGAAGTACCCGGTGGACAGGGTGGTAAAGATCTCGAAGAAGGCGGCCTCTCAGGGCAAACCGTCTGTCGGGCTCAAGGCCGGTGAAAAAGTAACGATAGAGGACCTCATAAACGGGACTGTGATCTCGTCGGGGAACGACTCAGCTTACGCCCTCATGGAAAGCGTTTCCGGAAGCGAAAGTGCTTTTGTGAAGCACCTTAACAGCACATTGTCAGATATAAATTGCGGCGCGACAGTATTCAAAGAGCCTTTTCTCAAGGGGAACAAGTCGAAGACGACCGTATCCGACCTCATGACGCTCGCGAACTACGCTTTTGAGAACACGGCCGTGACAGACGCGATGAAGCTCGAGAATTACAGCATCATAACGAACGACAGACAGCCGCCCCGCGCGCTCAGGGCAGACAGCACCGTGCGCTCCCTCATGAAAATAGACGGGGTCAAAGGTGCCGTGACATCAACGTACGGCGGCTATTATACGGCGCTCGTTTACTACAGCAGGAACGGACTCAGACTGAACTGCGTCATTTCGGGCGTCACAGAGGGTGAACTCAAAAACGACGTTTCATCTGTCCTGAAATACGCTTCAGATTCGGTCAGGGGCTACCGCATAGTCAAAAAAGGGAAATATGCCGGAAGGGCAGAGGTCATACGCGGCAGCGTCAGATCCGTCATGGCTTATACGAAATCGGACGGCTATGTCTACATCCCGAGAGAAGGCAGCCGCTCGCTCGTGAGCACGAAGATCTCGCTTTACCAGGTGAAGGCGCCTGTGAAAAAAGGCGATACTGTGGGTAAATATAAAATATATGTTGCGGGCGAGCTCGTTAATACAGTCCCGGTCATAGCAGGCGACAGCGTGAGGAAGGGCTGGATAACGTCATACATCGGCATACCTGACTGGGTCGCACTGATGATCCTGCTTGCGCTCGCCGTGCTCATAGTCCTGATCATAGTGAAAAGGGCGGAGATCTCAAAGAAAAGAAAGGAAAGAGAGCGTCTGCGCCGTGAAAAGATCCACCGCCTCGCCGAGAAGAAACTCAGGGACGAGGAGGAGCATGAAAGGCGCGGGTGGCGTTTTTAATGTTTGATATACGTGAAAATCTGAAAAAACTGCCTGACTGCCCGGGCGTCTACATGCACAAGGACAAGCTTGGCCAGGTCATATATGTCGGGAAAGCCATCAGCCTGAAAAACCGCGTTCGTCAGTATTTTCAGAGCTACGGCAGATCCACGCCTAAACTCAGGGCCCTGACTTCAAACATAGCCGAGTTCGAGTACATCACGTGCGCGAGCGAGATGGAGGCTTTCATACTCGAGTGCAACCTCATAAAAAAGTATCAGCCTAAGTACAACATCCTCCTCCGCGACGACAAGACGTACACTTACATCATGGTCACGACGAGCGAGGATTTTC
>JBJETC010000305.1:0-6826 GCA_051883115.1 Anaerovoracaceae bacterium | reverse complement strand
ATCTCCGTCCTGCAGTCCGCGTACCGCGAATGGGTGTTCATCACGCCCCCCGCGACCTTCACGAGCTTCCCGACATGAGCGACTATCAGCACGTTCTCGAACTTCTGCTGCACCGCTATGTCAAGCATATCGCCGAGGAAATTCGAGAACATCACTGTCGGAACGCCGTAGTCAAAACCGCCGTCGTTCTTCATGTACGTCTCGCCGTAATTTCCCGGGGTAAAAATGATGTCCTTAGAAAGCGCCGCCTTCTGCTTAACTTCCGCCTCTATGGAATCTACAAGGCCTTTTTCGCTCATAGGATCTACGACGCCCGTCGTACCGAGGATCGAGATCCCGCCTTTTATGCCCATCACAGGGTTGAACGTCCTGTTCGCCGTTTCTTTCCCCTCAGGCACAGAGATCACGACATCGATGCCTCCGTCGTATCCGAGGTCGTCGCACATCGCGGTGACAGATTCCTCTATCATCTCGCGCGGCACCCTGTTGATCGCGGCGTACCCGACAGGCTGATCGGCGCCCGGCAGCGTTACTCTGCCGACTCCTTCACCGCCGTCTATATGGACACCCGGCTCATCAGACTTCCTGACGGACGCCCTTATCATGATGCCGTTCGTCGCGTCTATATCGTCGCCGGCGTCTTTCCTTATGCCGCACCACGCTTCCAGGCCGTCACCGCTCACGCCGTATTCGTCGACCGGCACAGTGACTTCCCAGCCTTTTCTCGTGAGCACAGAAACACTGTCAGGCACAGTCCCCTTAAAAAGCAGGTAGACCGCCGCCTGCGACGCAAGAGCCGCGCACGTTCCCGTTGTATAGCCGCACCGCAGCATTTTCTGCCCGCTGCGGACATAATGTTCAAATGCCATATGCACTCCTGAAATATTTGATATCGAGCCTGAGCGAAAGGATCACCCGCGCTTCATGAGGCTCGCGGCACGGGTAGAATGATCAGAACGCCCACACACTTTATGTAAAAAATATGCCGTGATATTTTTTCCCGTTCTCCCTTAGGAAAAAACATCCCGGATCTCCGGGACCCGGGCGCCCGCCCGGATCCTCGAAATATCAGATGGAATAATCATCACCCGGCTCCGGCGTGTTTGCCAGGTCGGCGATCGTGATGCTGCTGAAATATTTTTTCGTCATATCGTAATAATCCGCCCAAAGCCTGTGAGTCTTGCAGCTTCCGACTCTCGGGCATAGCATAGGCGAATCTCCGACGCAGTCGGCTGCCCCCATGTCGCCTTCAACGATCCTGAGGACCTGCCATACCGTTATCGTGGAAGGATCGCGGGCGAAACGGTATCCTCCGCCCTTTCCGCGCTGTCCTTCAAGCAGCCCTGCTTTCGACAGCTGCGCGATTATTCCTTCCATGTATTTTTCAGAGATGTCTTCGCGGTCCGCCACCTCTCTCAGCGGCAGGAACCCGCCATCACTGTTTTCCGCGAGGTCGGCCAGTATTCTCAGTGCATAGCGTCCCTTCGTGGATATTTTCATCGACATCTTTCCTCCCTGAGCCTGCGGGAAGATCAGAGTTCCTTGCCCGTAAGCAGTTTATAAGCTTCTTTGTACTTAGCTATCGTTTTATCTATTACGTCGTCCGGAAGCAGGTAATCGCTGTCAGGGTTGGCCTTGAGCCAGTCTCTTACGAACTGCTTGTCGTATGACGGCTGCGGCTGTCCTTCCTTGTATCCTTCGAGCGGCCAGAATCTCGAGCTGTCCGGTGTCAGCATCTCGTCAGCCAGGATGACGTTCCCGTTCTCGTCGAGTCCGAACTCGAACTTGGTGTCGGCGATGATGATGCCTCTCTCAAGGGCGTAAGCGGCGCACTTCTTGTAAAGCGAGAGGGTGTAGTCCCTGATCATCGTCGCGTATGTCTTGCCCCTGCCCGGATATACCTTTTCGATAACATCTATGCTCTGTTCATATGAGATGTTCTCGTCATGGTCACCTATCTCGGCTTTTGTGCTCGGCGTGTAGATAGGCTCAGGAAGCTTCTGCGATTCCTGGAGTCCATCAGGAAGCTGTATGCCGCAGACCTTGCCGGTCTTCTTGTAGCTTTCCCAGCCGCTGCCTGTGATATAGCCGCGGACGATGCACTCTATAGGGAGCATATTCAGTTTCTTGCAGAGCATGCTCCTGCCCTCGAACTTTTCATTCCTGAAAAATTCCGGCATGTCGTTTACATCCGTCGAGATCATGTGGTTATCAACGATGTGTCCCGTGTATTCGAACCAGAACTTTGACATCTGTGTAAGGACTTTGCCCTTGTCCACGATCTTGTTCTTGAGAATGTGGTCAAAAGCGGAGATCCTGTCTGTCGCCACCATCACGAGTGCGTTGTCAACATCATAGATCTCACGGACTTTTCCTTCCTTGATAGGTTTGTATTCTGTCATTTCAGCCTCCGAACTTCTTAACAAAATCATTCACTGTTATTTTATCACTACACTGCCTTTTTATCCATAAGAATCGAGCCGCAGCAGGCCGGAGCATAAAAATAAGCGCCCCGCGGACGGAGCGCTTTGCTGTTCTGTATTTTCCTTTTGATGATCTTTCCGCAGGAAACTCTGCCATGCTGTTAAAGTCCCAGTCTCTCGGCTGCGAGTACAGCGAGCTTCTTGTATGTCTTCCTGATGAGCTCTTCGACTTCGGCGTCATCAGCGGCATCGCCCTGCTCATAGATTTTCTCGCCTTCGAAGAACATCGCAGGAAGCTTGTTCTCGTCGTAATCATACATTGCTGCTGCGCTTGGGAGCATGTCGACTTCGACCCTTGAGAATTCCCTTGCGTCCCAGTCTTCTCCGCCCTCATCAGCTATCTTGATGATCGCGTTGTTGAGCTTCTCGTAGTTAGGATCTCCCATCCTGTAAAGTACCGTTACTTTTCTTCTTCTTACCATTTTGTGTTTCTCCGTCTCCGGCACGCGGCCGGTATATTTAGATCCCGGTCATCCGAGGTCTATTGCTGATCTCCATTCTTCAACGAGCTTTTCGAGTGAAAAGCGCGCGTTCGCGGAACTCGTCGACGGCAGCTTAACTGCCCTGATGCCTGTCACAGGCTCGATATACTCGCGGTAAAGCTCGTAAGCCTTGCCGCCGTTCGTGTATATGTTCCCTCCGACACGTGATCCGCTGAGGATCGGTGTTATGTCAGCAGGCACTGCGTCCTCGATGCTGCTGTCACCGGAGCCTATTATAGAACATTTTTCTATAACATCATAGAGCGCGACGCCGTTTCTCAGGAGAAAAGCCTTTTTCTCCTCCACCGTCTCAGGCAGCGGGTCTCCCGTGAGCGCAGCCATCACCTTCCAGAACCTGTTCTGCGGATGGCCGTAGAAAAAATTCTGTTCGCGCGATTTTACGGAAGGAAAGCTCCCGAGTATGAGGATCCTCGAATCCGCGTCAAATATAGGCCCGAATCCGTGTTCGTGTATCTCTCTTTCCATTTAAGACGCCGCCCGTCAAGGTTCCTTGTGTTCCATGACGCTCTTGTACGCAGGTCTTATGATCTTGCCCTCGCCTATGAGCTCTTCTATCCTGTGCGAACTCCAGCCGACGATCCTCGCGATGGCGAAGAGCGGTGTGTAAAGCTCCACAGGGATGTCGAGCATCTGATAAACGAATCCGCTGTAGAAATCGACGTTCGGGCAGACTCCTTTGTACATGTGGCGCTTCTCGCTTATGATCTCAGGCGCGATCTCCTCGATGTTCTCGTAAAGATCCATGTCTTCGTATCTCTTTTTCTCGTCAGAAAGCTTCTCGCAGTACTTCTTGAGTATCTTCTCTCTCGGATCTGACTTAGCGTATATGGCATGGCCCATACCGTAGATGAGGCCTTTATGGTCGAATACCTTTCCGTCGAGCATGTCAGCGAGGTAATCCTTGAGCGCTCCCCTGTCAGGAGTATTCCCAAGGTTCTCCCTGATGTTTTCCATCATCTTCATGACCTTGATGTTGGCGCCGCCGTGCTTCGGTCCCTTGAGGGACGACATCGCAGCCGCGATCGCCGAATATGTGTCTGATCCCGATGATGTTACTACTCTCGTCGTGAATGTCGAGTTGTTTCCTCCGCCGTGCTCCATGTGGAGTATGAGCGCCGCGTCGAGTGACTTCGCTTCTATCTCGGTGAACTCGTTGTCAGGTCTCAGCATCCTGAGGAAGTTCTGAGCCGTCGAGTACTCCGGATCAGGCCTGTGGATATACATGCTCTGATCCCTGTTGTAGTGATTGTCAGCGTGATAGCTGTAGACGGCGAGCATAGGGAATACTGCGATGAGCATCATGCACTGCCTGATGTTGTTCGCGAGGCTCGTGTCCTGCAGGCTCTCGTCGTATGACGCGAGCGTGAGTATGCTCCTCGTCATCGAGTTCATGATGTCGCTCGTAGGCGCTTTCATGATGACGTCTCTCGTGAAGTTCGTCGGGAGCGTCCTCTGGTTCGCGAGTGTCTCTCTGAACTCTCTGTAATGCTCTTCGTCAGGAAGATCGCCGAACATGAGGAGATAAGCTATTTTTTCATAACCCATCTCATGAGGTCCGAGCGAATCTATGAGCGTGTTGACCCTGTATCCTCTGTACCAGAGTTCTCCGTCATCACCGTCGCGTTCGCCGTTATGCGTGTGGTAGGCATTTACCTCGGACACGCGGGTGAGACCGGTGAGCACGCCCTTTCCGTTGATGTCCCTGAGTCCCCTCTTGACGTCGTATTTCTTGAAAAGATCATCTGATATGCTGTCATTAGCGCGGCATTCCTCTACACGGTCTGACGCGTAGTCAAGGAATTCTTCTTCTACTGTCTTCATAAAGATAACCTCCGGATATCTGAATCGAATTTATCTCATTTTACCATACTTAAGTGAAAATTATGTATATGAATTAACAAAAATGTATCTTAGCAGTCGATTATTCGAAGGATGTATAAAAATATCGTGCGGCTTTCGCTTTTATAAAAAAAGCCAGCGGTAAAAACCGCTGACAGTAAATAGCAGCTTATGATCAGTCGTCCTGAAGTCTCGCGTGATGCCACCTCAGCACCGCGACGCCTATGATGATCACGTATCCGACAACGCTCAGGACATTAGGTATCTCGTCAAAGATCAGGAACCCGAACACTGCCGCGAAAAGCACCTGCGTATAGTCGAACACCGATATCTCCTTCGCCGGCGCCGACTGATACGCTGCCGTGATCGAGAACTGGCCGCCTGCCCCGCCTGCGCCCGCTCCCATGAGGAACAGGAACTGCTTCAGGCTCATGTCCTGCCATCCGATGATCATGCCGGGCAGGCAGAAAAGACATGTGAAAAGCGAGAAATAGAACACGATGACCGGTCCCTTTTCGCCAAGCATCCCGAGCTTGTGCACGGCGGCATAAGCGAGCCCCGCTCCGAAGCCGCTCATGAGCCCGATCAGCGCCGGAAAGCTCGCCGCCCCGGCCGTAGGCTGAATGACGAAGACCACGCCTATGAAGGCGATTATGATCGTTATCGTCTCGAACCTGTCAGGTTTTTCCCTGAAGAGTATCGCCGACATGATCACCGCGAACACAGGCGACATCTTGTTCAGCATGTTCGAATCCGGCAGGTCGAGCATGCTTATGGCATAAAAATTCGCCACCATGCCGAGCGTCCCGCTCAGGCACCTTACGAAAAGCCACGGCGCGCTCTCCTTCTTTATCCTGAAACCCGCGCCGCTCCTCACGAGCGTCACGGCCGCTATGACGACAGCAAGCAGGTTCCTGAAAAAACTTTTTTCGAGCGTCGGCAGATCGCCGGCCAGCTTCACGAAAACCGTCATCATGCAGAAAAAGAACGCTGCCGATATTATGTAAAGTATTCCTTTTCTGTTTTTATTGAAATCAAATCTTTTGCTTTTTTCTCTGCTGATCTCCTCAGCACCCATATGAAATCCCCCGATCCAATACTCCTTCTTGCCGCTCGCACGCGGCTTTTTTTATTATACCCCGATGACAGCGAAGATACAAAAATACCGGGGCGGACCCCGGCATGATGATCATATTAAATTTTCCCAGGTATCAGTCCCCGCCGCCTATCATGGCGCTCAGGAACGCCTTGAGCCTGTCGCTCTGAGGATTGTTGAAAATATCGTCAGGCGTGCCTTCTTCGACCTTTTTGCCGTCGTTCATGAAGACGACCCTGTCTGCTACGCCCTTTGCGAATCCCATCTCGTGAGTCACGACAAGCATCGTGATATGCTGCTTCGAGAGGTCCTTCATTACCGCAAGGACCTCGCCCGTTATCTCCGGATCGAGCGCCGATGTAGGCTCATCGAAAAGCATGATCTTCGGCTCCATCGCAAGGCCCCTCGCGATCGCCACTCTCTGCTTCTGGCCTCCCGAAAGATGTTCAGGATATTCATCGGCCTTGTCAGCGAGCCCGACCATGTCGAGCAGTTCGCGCGCCTTTTTTTCCGCCTGGTCATTAGGGATCTTCTTTACCTTTACAGGGCCGTACATGATGTTCTTCAGGCATGTCATGTGCGGGAAAAGGTTGAAGTGCTGGAAGACCATTCCCGTCTCGCAGCAGATCTTCTTCAGCTGCTTGTCAGGAGGATATTTCGCGATGTTGTGCTTGTTCTCCTGCCCCGGCTTCGAGTCTACGAACGTCGTCCCGTTCAGCGTGATCTTTCCTGACGTCACTTTTGTCAGGCAGTTGACGCAGCGGAGAAGTGTGCTTTTCCCCGATCCCGACGGTCCGATGATGGCTACAGTCTCGCCCTCGTGCACGCTGAGGGAAACATCGTCGAGAGCAGTGACTTTATCGTATTTCTTAACGATATGTTCCATGGATAATACTTCGTCAGCC
>JBJETC010000304.1:0-6842 GCA_051883115.1 Anaerovoracaceae bacterium | reverse complement strand
GTGAGCGATATCGGAAAAAAGGGAGCTTTCCTTGAGCTTGTTGTAATTCTCGTTTATCTCCAGCATTTTTCCTTCCTCTTTGATTTCTCTTTCGATCTCTCTTTGCCCCTTAGATCACGCGCGTTCTTTTCAGACATTTACGCTGCCCGTGAACGCTATTTCCGCAGGTCCCCTCATGAAGACCTCGCCGTCCTCCTCGTACCTGATGAAAAGGTCGCCGCCTTTCAGCATGACTTTTACATCCTGCCCGTAAGGACAGATCCCGTTTTCCACGGCTGCAGCCACAGAAGCGCAGGCCCCTGTCCCGCACGCCATCGTCTCGCCGCTTCCGCGTTCCCATACCCTCATCTTGAGAGTCTTTTCGTCTATCACCTGTATGAATTCCGTGTTTACGCGTTCCGGGAAGATCTCGTCATGCTCGAACACCGGGCCGGGCTCCGCGAGATCGATGCCATCAGGATCTCCGCCGAAAACGACGCAGTGCGGGTTCCCCATCGAAACGCATGTTATCTCGTACTCCCTGCCGCCTATCACGACGGGCTTTTTCAGTATTTTCCCGTCCTTTCCGGCCGTGAGCCTCACAGGTATCTTCTCAGGCTCGAAAACGGCTTTGCCCATATCGACCTCAGCGCCTGTCACGCTCCCGTCGCTGTCCTCGAACAGCTTCAGCGTCTTGACTCCGCTCAGCGTGTCTATCGTCAAAGTATCTTTCCTGACTCCCCTGATGTCATGGAGATACTTGCCGACACAGCGTATGGCGTTCCCGCACATCATGCCTTCGCTCCCGTCGATGTTGAACATCCTCATGCGGGCGTCGGCTTTGTCCGAGCTGCATATGAGAACGATCCCATCACCGCCTATACCGAAATGTCTGTCTGACAGTTTTACGGCGAGTGCTGAAGGATCGGCGGGCTGACCGTCGAAGCAGTCAAAGTAGATGTAATCGTTCCCGCAGCCCTGCATTTTGACGAAATCAAGCGTTTTTTCTTTCTTTACCTCATTTTTATCTCTCATTTTTACCCCTAAAGCCGTATATACAGCTTATGTTACATTACTTATAGTAAATGAACGTGCGATAGATGTCAACGCTCTAATGCGTTAAATCGGTGAATCCGAATGTTTATTTTAATGTACAAAAAAAAGACGGCGCCTGAGCGCCGCCTGCCGGACCGTCTGCCCCGGGCTTTTCAGCCTACATTGACAGAGGACCGAATATCGCTTGTTTTCTTTTTTCCAGCGCCTTTCCGAGCAGAACGCCCAGGACCCCGGCCGATATAGCTTCGCCTGCGCCTACAGTCAGCATCATGAACGGGATCGGGAGGTTCACGCCGTACGCGTATTTCAGTACGAACGGAACGACGAGCGCGTTCGCCACTACCGGAGGTACAGCAGCTATGACGAGGCTGCCCTTTTTCCTCAGATAGAACGTCGCCGCTGCTGCGGCAAGCGTCGCGAGGCTTCCGAACACTACATCCGGTAGAACGGCGCCTCCGAGGATGTTACCCACGATGCATCCGATGAACAGGCCCGGTATGGCAGCCGGCGTGAAAAACGGAAGTATCGTCAGCATCTCCGAGAGACGCACCTGCACCTGGCCGAAGCTGTATGCCGCACCGAGCACCGTTATTACAACGTATGCCGCCGCGATCAGCCCCGCCTGCGCGAGAAACAGAACTTTTTTTGACATATTAACATCTCCTTTAGTTTTTTTTAACGAGTGGAAGGTCTCGAACACTCGGATGGTATTATACCACAAAATCCTGCTTTTCGTGTTTTATTCACAGAACAGGCTGCCCGTCGGGGATCATCCTGTGATCCATGGAAGCCCATTCGCTCACGCGTTTTTTCATCGAAGCCACATCGAGCACGCCGTACGCGAACCCTTTCCGCACGAGTTCAGGCGGCAGGTATTCGTCGTATTTGTCGAAGACAGGGACTTCATTCGGAAAAAGGAGGTCGAGCGGGTCAGTCTCCGCCTCGGCTTCTTCTGCCAGTATCGAGAAAAACTCCTGCTCTGTGGCGTCCATGTTAAACATCATGTAATACGGCCTCACGGAATTGAAACCGCGCAGCCCGATCCTCTGAGCGCACTTACGCCTAATGAGTCTCTCGAGCGCGAGGAAGGAATAGCTCCCGAGCCACGGAAGCAGGCAGTACATCGTGCCGCCGATGTTAAGGAGCGGCCTCTTCGAAAGCCCCGTGAGCGCCGCCGCTTTTCTCGCTGACTCGAGCCTCGCTCTTGCGTTTTTCATCATGTAAGGATATATTTTATCCTCATTAAGGACCTGTTTCATGCGCATGAGTATCCTGTCATGGATATCTCCGGCGCAGTCGCCGAAGTACGCCGGGACCGAGCCCTTTACAGGGTGGCAGTAGACCTCGTGTCTCTTGATGTCGAGATCCTCCACGACCCAGACGCGGCCTGCTATCGCGATCTTGTCGCCGACCGGAGGCGGTTTCACTATCGTCCCGATCTCCTGCGACTCGCACCTTACGCTGAACTCCTCGTTTTCCTGGAAAACGGCGAAGAACTTGAAGCTGTTCACCACCCTTTCTCCGGCGATGCCTATGATGAGGCCGCCTTCCTCAGTGACCTGGATGTGGTCCTGCTTTATGAGATACCTCAGAAGGACTTTATAGTCATCCTGCGATATGTTCCGGAAATATGAAAGGCCGAGCACCCTTGACGCGAGCTCTGCCGGGCTCATTTCACCGAGCGAGTAGAGCGTGCTCATCGTCTGATGGTAAAGCAGGCTGTAAGGGAGCCTCCCCTTACGCGGCGGCTCTACCCACTTGTCTTCTACGTAAAGCTGGATGAGGGCTACAGCCTGTATCAGCTTCCACGGCACGGTCTCCGGCAGCAGGGCCCTCGGCTCCGGATGCTCTTCACGTATTATGAAGCACATCTCTTCCGGGCTCCCGCGCCTTCCCGTCCTCCCCATCCTCTGCAGGAACGACGACACGGTAAACGGCGCGTCTATCTGATATGCCCTCTCGAGCTTGCCGATATCTATCCCGAGTTCAAGCGTCGCCGTCGCGCACGTCGTGAGCGGCAGTGAATCGTCCTTCATCAGGGCCTCCGCCGATTCCCTGAATGACGACGAAAGATTCCCGTGATGGATGAGGAAGCGGTCAGCCTCGTGCGCCGCTTCGCAGTAGTTTCTCAGCGTCGACGTCACGGCCTCGCACTCCTCCCTGGAGTTCGAGAAAACGAGGCATTTCCTGCCTCTCGTGTGTTCAAAAATATATGAGTACGCAGGGTCAGCACCTTCAGGCGCCCTGTCTGTCTTATCATCGTGTGTAAGCGGCATCTCGCCGTCCGGCTTCCCCGGCAGCGCATGATCCTCGCGCTTTCCTTTTTCCCCGGCATCATTGCTTCCGGCGCCTTGCTTTTTCTCACCTGACTCGGATGCCTGAGGAGGCGTAAGGAAAAAATGTTCCATGGAAAGCCGCCATTTTACCGGCTCCGATTTCACCTTCGGTATGGCCGTCTTCCTGCCTGTCCCCATCGATAAAAGCCTGCCGACAGCCTCCGGATCCCCTATGGTCGCCGAAAGCCCTATCCGCCTCGGATCAACGCCTGCGAGCTTTGATATCCTGTCTATGAGGCAGAGCGTCTGCCCGCCTCTGTCGCCGCGGAGAAGCGAGTGGATCTCGTCTATGACGATGAACCTCAGATCCCCGAACAGCCTCGGGATCTCCGCGTGGCGCCTCATTATCATCGCCTCGAGCGACTCCGGCGTTATCTGAAGGATGCCCGAAGGATGCTTCATGAGCTTGTCCTTGTGCGTCCGCGAAACGTCGCCGTGCCAGTGCCAGACAGGTATGTCCGACTCCTCGAGGACATCTGTCAGGCGTTCGAACTGGTCGTTTATGAGCGCCTTGAGCGGCGCGATATATATGCAGCCTACCGACGCCGGCGGGTCCTCCCACAGCTTCGTTATTATAGGGTAAAAAACAGCCTCCGTTTTCCCCGATGCCGTCGAAGCCGAAAGCAGCAGATCATCATCGGTGTTGAACAGAACGTCCCCCGCCGCGGTCTGCACCGGTCTCAGCGTGTCCCAGCCGCTCCTGTAGATATGGTCCTGTATAAAGGGCGCATACATGGAAAATATGTCCATAGTCAAATCGTGAATTCCTCAAATCCTTCATCAGCCTCGCTGCTGACAGCGTCAGGCGCCGCGTACGAAAAACCGTCCGACCCCATGAGCTGAGCGCATGTCATGCCCGGGCTCTGATAAAGTATGTCCAGAAGTTCTATAAAGTCCCTTATTATCTCACGCGGTGTGATCCTCGAATCAGCCCCGACGCGGCTGTATTCCGTCTTTATGAAATACGCGAGGTCCTCCTGCGATATCGTCCTTTCATATCCGTAAAGGTCAGCGTGCATGCCGGCGAGCTTCTCCGTCAGCACGAGCATCTCCTCAGGCGTCAGCGCTTCGAGCCTGATCACAGGCGCAAGCATGTCCCTCGCCCCGTCGCGGCTGAACCTGCCTTCACGCAGCCTCGAACTCAGCGCTTCATAGCTGTAGACGCCGCGGCGCTTGTCCTCCATGCACATAGGCGTGCCGCTCATGATGATCCCGAGGTATTTCGCCTTGCCCTGCATCGTGTCGTTATACATCGTGAGTATCTTCTCGTAGTTGTTGTTCCTCGTGATGCTGTTAGGGATCTTGTAGATGTTCACGAGCTCGTCTATGAGGACGAGCAGTCCGCTGTACCCCGCCTGTACGAGGAAAAAGGCGAAAAGCTTTATATATTCGTACCAGTCATCATCGGATATTATGACCCTCACGCCGAGGTCCTGCCTGGCCTCCGTCTTCGTCGCGTATTCGCCGCGGAACCACTTCAGCACCATGGCCTTCTTCTCTTCGTCGTTCTCGACGTAAGACCTGTAATACATAGAAAGGAGGCTCGCGAAATCGAATCCGTGCACCATGCCGTCCATCGACCTGATGACTTTATAAATCTTTTTTTCAACAGCGTCCGCGAAGCCCGGATCATCAGGCTTCAGGCCGTCCTCGGAAACGACTTCCGACTGGACGCCGTTTATCCACTTGTCGAGCACGAGCATCAGCGCCCCGCCCTCAGGACGCGTCTTCGTCGAGAGGTTCTGTATGAGCTCGCGGTACGTCGCGAGTCCCTGGCCCTTGTTCCCGGTGAGCCTTCGCTCCGGCGAGAGATCGGCGTCAACGACGGCAAAGCCCATGTCCATGGCGTAGTTCCTGATGGTCTGCATGAGGAAACTCTTGCCGCTCCCGTATCTTCCCACGACAAAACGGAACGACGCGCCGCCGTCCGCCACGATCTCTATATCGTGAAGGAGAGCGTCTATCTCGTTTTTTCTCCCGACCGTTATGTACGGGAGCCCGACACGCGGCACCACACCGCCTTTCAGCGAGTTCATCACCGTCTGCGCTATCCTCTTAGGTATCTTCTTTTTTCTCTTTCTGTCTGCGGGCATACAAACACTCCTTAAAACATCAGATCATATCTTCAAGGTCTTCCGCGTAGTCTTCCACGACGCGGAGCCTGCCGTTCTCATCCTCTTCTATCACATTGTCGCTGAACACGTCAAAAAGTTTTTCGTTCACGCTTTCAGCCATCACCGACGGAAAAATGTTCGCCCCCGAAAGCAGATCCTCGTACGGCTGATCACCGATAAGGCGCTTCAGGAACTCAAGCTCCGTATCATCAAGTATCTCCGCGGCATCAGGGAGCCATTCGCCTTCATCGTCTTCATCGTATCCCTCGTCTTCGCAAGACATGGATCCAGCTGCTGTCACGCCTGATATATCAGGCTCCTGCACATCCTGCGGCTCCTCGTTCTCATATCCTGAGGCCTCGTGTCCGCCCTGAGGCTCCTCTGCCTCATCGTCTGACACCTCGAGCAGTCTTCCCGCTGTGTAATCGGCGTCGTCCCTTATCGCGTCGAGCTTCGAGACATCTATCGTTATCACAGGCCTCAGCGCCTTCTCGCGCTCTTCCCTGTATTCGGCGATCGCCCGGTCTATGACTTTCTCTATATCGCTCCCGACAGGGCGCTCCATGAGAGGATGCGGGAACCCGAAAGCCTCCCTCATTTTCCTGTCTGTCTCACGCATGATCTGC
Source organism: Anaerovoracaceae bacterium (assembly GCA_051883115.1). Taxonomy (GTDB): domain Bacteria; phylum Bacillota; class Clostridia; order Peptostreptococcales; family Anaerovoracaceae; genus Aminicella. The sequence goes on along the minus strand of JBJETC010000304.1, from coordinate 731 downwards.
CCGAGGACAGGACTCGCCGTCACAGTGCCTCTGCTGTCTCCTGTACAGTCGACGCTCCAGTGCCCGTCCGTGCATATGACCGTCCTCGTGTCGTCCACCTTGTACTCAAGATGCCTGTACCTCTTGTAGTCGTAAAAGACAGCATTGCTGAATATCTGGTAATACTTCCTGCCCGGCGTCCCTGCTATGCTTTCCGTGATATACGTGCCGCTCGACGCCCTGAATATGTCAAGGCAGCCTTCCCAGACTTTCCTGATGACAGGCGCCGCTATATCCGGCCGTTCTCTGATAAAAGCCGACCTTTCGAGCTTGTATGATGAAAAGCGCTTTACTGCTCTCATCACTTCTTCGGGAGCATGCTCGCCCGGATCCTGTATGACCTCAGCGTCCAGATCCCTTGCTCTGAGCCTGCCGAAGACCTGCGAGGCGTATTCTTCCCCGAGACCGTAATATATGACATAGTCGCAGAGCCACCTGTCAAGCAGCCTCCTCAGTTTTTCGCCGCCGCTCTGTTTTTCCCCGGTGTAATGCTCTCTCAGTTCCATGAGCTGCCTGAATCCGTCCTCAGGCGTATCGGCGCCTATCTTCTCCAGCAGCTCATAAATGTGCACAAAAACAAAAGACAGAGGAGTGCTGTTAAAGATCCCCTGTCTTACTTGTGTTCTCCAGCTGAAATATCCCCTCAGCGTATCGTGGGACATATCATCATACGTAGGAAAATACGCGCTGAA
>JBJETC010000303.1:0-7011 GCA_051883115.1 Anaerovoracaceae bacterium | reverse complement strand
CCCTGAACGTCCCGTCACGATTTTCCATATGCGTAAAATACGATGTGAATACGGCTGCTGCCGCCGTGATAATAAAATACGGATCAGCGAGCCCGTATGCCATTTCCGTGAATCCCGTCCCGTTCCCGTTCAGGAAAAGCGTTACGGCGTACTGGCCTGCAGCGAGGTACAAAAGGATCGTAATTATATATGTCCTGCTGTAGGACATTTTGAGGAAACCCATCCTGATCTTTCTAATCATCGCCGCCTCCATTCACAAGTACGTCAAAAAGTTCCGCGCCGCTCCTCGACTGTATCGAGAGCTCGCTCACAGGCAGGGACGCTTCTGTCATCGCCTTCTCGAGCTCTGTCATATCTGAGTCGTTCACAAAGTTGAAATAGAGCGCGTCTCCTTCCTGTCTCGGCCTGAAGCGCATGAGCGCGGCACGCGCGGCTTCGATATCAGGCGAAACGAGCTTTATCCTTTTTCTCATTTTTTCCCTGACGGATATCGCGTTCATCTCGCGGAGGACCCTGCCGCCGCGCATGATTATGAAATCCGTCGCCTTGTTTTCTATTCCGTATCCCATATCGCCCGTCATGACGACAGTCATTTTTCTCTCGTCACGAAGCTTGACGACGATATCCATGATGCGCCTCGCGGATCCAGGGTCAAGTCCCGCGGCCGGCTCATCGAGAAGAATGATGTCAGGCCAGCCGACCATTGCAAGCGCCGTTCCGAGCAGACGTCTTTCGCCGTATGAGAGCGATGACGCCTTGACGTCGGCGAGCTTTTCGAGCCCTGTCATTTTCATGATCTCCGTTATCTGGGCCCTCTGGTGCCTGACGCCGATCATCATTCCCTTCGCGGCGAGATTGTCATATACCGATATGTCGTTATCTATATCAGGCTCTTCTATGAGACAGCCGACAGGCATATGGTTCACCTTCTGGTTGAATTTTCCCCTTATGATGACCTGTCCTGAAGTCTGATCCTCCAGACCGGCGATGAGCTTAAGCATCGTCGATTTGCCCGAGCCTTTTTCGCCTATGATAACGCAGATCGCACCCGCGTTTATCCGGATATCCACATTGTCCAGGGCCGTCACATCACCGTATTTTTTCGTGACCTCCCTGAATCTGATTATTTCTCCAGCCATATTTTTCTCCATGAAATATTACTAAACACTAGACCTCATGCCCTGCTCCCGGCTTTTCTCCTGCCGGCTGCGAGACAGAAAACGAGCCACACCGCGAGCACATACGCTGCGCCGATGCCGGCCGTGACCTGAAGCGCTGATGCGTCGACATTCCTGAGCCCCGGAGCGCAGGACAATATCTCATATTTCGATATGTCGACACCCGACCTGTCCATTACGAAGCTCTGTATATAACGCGGAGCAAAGTAAAGCACCGCGGTGACATACAGGCCGTAAGACGGTTTCCCTGACGCGTACGCCGTAAATCCGGCGATCGTCGAGATCAACGCTGCGGCTTCGAAGAATATGACGCCTGCAAGAGCTGTGTTCCCGGTGTCAGGCGTGAGCTGGAGGCCTGCCGCGTTAGAGGCGGCATGGACCGACGCTGCGGCGAGAGCTGTCATTATGGCTGTAAGTATATATACGCCGAGCATTTTACCGCTGAAAAACGACGCTCGATTTCCCGATACAGCTGCGGCTTCGCCCGCGATCCCGCGCTTCGCGTCTTCCTCGAATGATGCTGTCGTGTAAAAAGCCATGAACACGGCGATAAACCCGAAACTTCCGGCTCCGCAGAACATCTCCGAGAGTGTCCCCGATGCTCCTCCGGCTTTGGCGCCGTAGACCGCGTAGATAACAGCGGCCGCGAGTATCGCTATGAGATAGAGGAATTTTCCGCCGCGAAGTGAACGTTTCAGCTCCCTTCCCATGATCTTAAGCATAGCGGCCTCCTTCCATGATGTCAGCAAAGACATCCTCTATGTCCCTTGTGCCCGGTTTTATCTCAAAAACATTGACGCCGGACTTTATCAGGGCCTCGTTCACTGCTGACGTCTGAAGCGAACCGCTGCCGACGAGCAGCCATCCGTCTTTTTCAGCGACCTCGAATTTCTTGAGTATCTTTTTCGTTTTTTCCATATCATCGACCCTGAGCCTGAGATCGAAACGCGCCCTCTTTTCGAGTTCGTCACGGCTGATCTGGCTCACGAGCCTCCCGGCCTTGAGGAAGCCGGTGATATCGGCATTTCTCACGGCTGTGTCAAATGTCCTGCTCGTGACGATGAATGTCATCTTTTTATCTTCTCTTAGCTTGTTCACCGTGTCCAGGAATTTCTCCGACTCCGACGGCGTGAGCCCGGCGCACGGATCATCCATGAGAACTATCTCCGGATATCCGGCAGAAGCCATCGCGGCGCCTGCGATCCTGCGCTCAGCCGATGAAAGCTCTGCCGCCTTTCTGTCCTTTATATTCTCTATGCCCCAGAGCTCTATGATCTCAGCCGGATCTTTCCCCGCCCCGCGCATGAGTGAAAGCTTCGCGCTTATGTTCTCTGCGACCGTGAGGTACGGATCGAACGCCGGAACTTCCTTCATATATCCTACAGGTGCGTGAGAAAAGCCCGTCTGTTTCTTCCCGTTTATGATGACTTCGCCCGAACCCGGCGTGAGCTGGTTCGCGATGATTTCCAGGAGAGTCGTCTTCCCTGAGCCGATACTCCCTACGAGAGCGTAAAGCGAGGCTTTCTCAACACTCAGCGAGACCTTGTCCACAGCCGTTTTCTGGCCGAAGACCCGTCTCAGTGATCTTGTCTCGAGTACTGTTGTCCCCATATTATCCCTTTCACCTCCGTGATCAATATATCGCGGATTTTTTGTTAAAAGTATACAAAATCTATTGTATTACATCATTTCCGCCTTGTAAACCGCTCAAATGTGAAAGAATCCTTCACATTTGCCATACTGAAGCTGTCATTTTACACTTATCGCCTTTTTGATTTATAATACCTGTATACGTGCCCGCGATCATCCCGCGGACCGCGATTTTTTACGGGGAAAAACGCATATCATGGAAAAACGCATCAGGAAATACAATAATTACGTAGGCATATTCGACTCCGGGCTCGGCGGCATCAGCGTCCTCAGGGAGATGACGAAACTAATGCCGCAGGAGAACTTCCTGTTCTTCGGCGACTCGGCAAATGCTCCTTACGGTGAAAGATCGCCTGAGGAAGTGTGCGAACTGTCTGAGAGGATAACAGACACTATGATCCAGCGCGGCGCAAAGGCCATAGTCATAGCCTGCAACACCGCGACGAGCGCAGCGGCAGTGTACCTCAGGGAAAAATACAGCGATGTCCCTATCATCGGCGTCGAGCCCGCGCTGAAGCCTGCCGCCGAGAACGACAGGAACGGCGAGGTCCTCGTCATGGCAACTCCCGTGACACTAAAACTCGACAAGTTCCAGAAGCTTTCCGCGCGCTTCACGAGCGACGTGGACTGCATCCCGCTCCCCTGCCCGGGTCTCGCAGACGCGATAGAACACGGCGATCCTGATTCAGATGAAGTCAGAGATCTGCTCGAGAGCCTCCTTCGCCCTTACGTCGGAAAAGTGAGCAGCATCGTGCTCGGTTGCACACATTATCCTTTCGTGAAAAAGCAGATCCTCGATATCATGGGCAGCGTCGACCTCTATGAAAGCGGTGCGGGCACCGCAAGAGAGCTAAGGCGTGTCCTCAGCGAGCGCGGCATGCTCGCAGGCAGCGGCAGCGGTTATGAGTCAGGCAGGATCGTCTTCCGCTCAAGCATAAACACACCTGAAGAGATCGCGCTTTACAGGAAATTCTACAGCATGGATATATGATGAGCCGCTTCACTTCGCGGCACACCTTGATGACGGTGAAAAAAATAAACCGGTGAGCAGATCACTCATCGGTTTTTTTCGATTCAAGATATTTTTCTATGTGAGGCTTCACGATGTCCAGGACATCGTCCATGCCCCCGACACATTCCCAGTCCTGGCTTATCAGGACCTTCACCATGTCGTATATTTTTTCCCTGTAAAAATCGAGCATGCGGTCTTCCATGCTCTCACCGCTGCCGTCCTCCCTTGCGGTGACCGCGCTGTACGCTTCATTCATGTCATACGCGCCATAGTCGACAGTCAGCTTGCAGCGCTGCCTTTTTTCACTGAGATTCCCTTTGTCATAGCCGTTCGGGAAATCCATCACGTGAACATCGACATTGTTGTAAAACGGAGCTTCCGGCTCCAGCATTATTTCCTTCAACAGATCCTCCCCGGGAAAACTCCCGTATATTTTATCGGCTATCTAAAATAACTGGTTGACGCTCCTCTCACAAGCATATGCCAACAGCATTTTAGTTGTCGCTTCACAGGGAGACATCCAGATCCATACAAATACATGTTTGCATGGGCCCCCGAAGTTGCTCTCTCCACGACCTTAGATTCCGGTCTGCCGGACCGTACATTATTTGCTTTGACTATATTCGTTTTGACTATGCTGCTTCGATGATGCGAAGCCCTTCTTTTAAGATATTCACAGCCGCATTGACATCGCGGTCATGATGTGTCCCGCAGGATGGGCATGTCCAGTCCCGGACACGAAGGTCCTTGACAGAAGGTTCTTTATGACCGCATACAGAACAGAGCTGGCTTGATGGATAGAACCTGTCAACGAGGACAAGGGCGCCGCCTTTGTCTTCGAGTTTGTACGCGAGCATAGAGCGGAACATGCCGAAACCATTGTCCATTGTCGCTTTGCCATTACCGAAGCCCTTGTTCGATATCGCCTTGAGGTCAAGATCTTCCGCAAAGACGAAGTCATATCGATCAGCCATTCCCTTCGCGAGTTTGTGATCGAAATCCCGTCTCTGGTTTTTGATCTTTTCATACTCTTTTTTTATGAGAGCGTTCTGGCGGCAGAATCTCTTTGACTTCTTTTCACCTTTGCGATAGCCTTCCTTTCTCGCTAGCTGGCGCTGACGCTTTTTGAGCGTCTTCTGCGCGTTCCTGTAAAAGCGAGGCGCTGTTCCGGCATCGCCATTCGATGTGACGAAAATACGATCCGAGCTGTAATCAAGGCCGACGACTTGGCTTTCGTCAGTCAGCGCTTTTCTGTCAGGTCTCGTCGTATCGTATGCCACACATGCATAATATTTCCCGTTCTCGCGAATGATGCTCGCATAAAGGATCTTACCGCAGAGATCGCGGTCGTCTTTTGTCTTGACCCATCCGAGACAGGGGATCTTCATTTTCCTTTTTTCCACCCGGATAGAGGATGCATGGGTCGTTTTATATCCCTGCCTGCTGCTTCGTTTGCTGTGGAATTTCGGATATCCCGCGCGTTTTTTGAAAAAGTTTTTATACGCGGTATCGACTTTCCTGCAAGCATCTTTTAGCGCCTGTGAATCCGCGTCCCTGAGCCATGGAAGATATCCTTTCATCTTGGGCAGAAGATCCTGCATATCGATATAAGACAGGTGTCCGCCCCTGCGCTCGTAAACTTTCCGGTTCCGCGCGAGCATGGCGTTATATACATAGCGGCAGCATGCGATCGTCGTATCGATTTTTTTCTTTTGTTCTTTTGTTGGATAGATCCTGCATCGATATGTACGACATACATCTTTTGGCATCGATTTTCCTCCTTTCGTTAAGATAGCAAAATGATCTTTTATGATCAGATATCAACCAGTTATTTAAGATTGCCATTTTATCTCATGACGTCAGCCCATGAGCGCGCAGACTGCCACGCCGCACAGGATACCGACAGCGCAGCCCGCGATGATCTCCGGGAGCGTATGACCCATCGACTCCTGCATAGGCTTGTCATAGAGCGGTTCCTCACCCCTCGCCTTCAGTTCCTCATTCAGCCTGTTCAGCGCCTTCGCCTGCTGACCCGTTTCGTACCTGACGCCCATCGCGTCATAGACCACGATTATCGCGACAAAAAATGTCACGGCGAACTCGAAGCTGCTGCTCCCATACGTCATGAGAGCGGCCGAAGCCATTGCCGTCACCGTCGCCGAATGAGCACTCGGCATACCGCCGCCTCCTGTGATCCTGTCTTTCGTGAACTCGCCTTTCACAGCGAGCAGTACATTCTTCGAGCACTGCGCTATGAACCAGCCTGCGATAGTCGCTATAAGCACCTTGTTATGTAAAAAACCAAGCAGAAAATCCAATTGACACCTCAAATATTATCGCCCGTAGCCGGCCAGTTCCCTGAGCATCGCAGTCTCATCCGCGCTCAGGCCCATCTTCACAGCGACTTCATCGAGCCGCTCTTCCTCCAGGATATAGTCGCTGTTCATGCACATATTCGTGAACTCGTCCTTTTTTATCCCGGAACTGAAAAATGTTATCTCGCCGGCAGCTATCATCCTGTCGTAAATTTTAAGAAATTCGTCGGCAAACTTTACTTCTGACATCTGTTCAGTATCCCCTTATGCCGTTGTACTGGTCCTCTATGGCCTGTTCTATCGTCCTCGGCTCAGGCGTTTCCATGAGGTACTCCCTCAGCTCTTCTATGCCCTCGCCGGTGACGTTCGAGACCTTGAAAATGCGCTCGCATCCCGCTTCTTTTAGCCACTGCGATACCATAGGTATGTTCGCGCCCGGCACGTCGATCTTCGTTATTATCCCTATCATCGGTCTCGTCGTGAACCCGACCTCGCCCGGGCAGAACACGTTGAACGGCTCGTCCGCGGCGCACAGCACGCCTATGACATCGGAATCGAATGAGAAGCTGCAGAGCGCGAACGAGATGCCTTTTGTCTCAATGTACTCGCCCGGCGTGTCTATCGTGATGTCCCATGTCTTCGTGTACTGCGTCTTCTGATAGTGTATCTTCTCGCCCTTCAGCGCCTGCGTGAGCGAAGTCTTCCCGGCCTCGCTGCGCCCGTATAAAAACAATTTCCTCATACGCCGAAATGACCTCCTTTTCCGGGGATCTGCCCGTAATGTCATAAAAGCGGTCTGTAATTACCCTCATTTTATCAGAATAACGCGATAATGCAAAATCTATATTTCCCTTAC
>JBJETC010000302.1:0-7028 GCA_051883115.1 Anaerovoracaceae bacterium | reverse complement strand
ACAAGGATACGGTGCTTTTCTGTACTGGAACAAAAAGGAATCCATTTACTTCAGGGGAAGGTGGTTCTTTTCAGACTTTCAAGACGGATGACGGGATCACCACTTTGAAAGGCCGTAGTTATGATGGTAAAAGTGCATCCTGGTCGTCATCCAGGACGTATGATTACAAAAATGATCTTGGGACATGGGCCAAAACGGGCCTGTCGGTATCAGTGAGCAGCGAATATACGAATTACTGGTTCAGGGCATGTAAAAACGGAGAAGTCGTCTGGGAATGGATAGACTTGGTCGTGTTCCTCGACGGATGGGGCTGAAGCTGGTGATACACCGGGAGGCAGATATTTTAATGGACGACAAGCCTCATGTCTTTTTACTGTAAAAGATGGTGCTGACGACGGAGTTCATCCGTCGCCAACGCCAGAAAGTATAGAACTCTTTTTTACCTGAAAACAATGCCGTTCCTCTCGGAATGCCTGAGAAGCGCGATTGCTATCACGAGGATGACAGCTTCGTAGATACCGAACGTGAACCAGACGACGCCGGCGCCGAAGACCGCCGGGAGCAGCAGTATCACGATGACATCAACAACGACGCTCCTCAGGAGGTTCAGCACGATCGCGTACTTTGAGCGCTCCGTCGAATAAAGATACGACGAGATCATGACGTTGAACGCCATCACGATGAAGCCCCACGAATATTTCGGCATCGCGACGAGTGTGTACTGCAGCGTTTCGGTATCCGCGCCGAAAAGCCCGCAGATATTCGGGGAAAAAACGAGGATCAGGCCATTCAGCACGAGAGCCCCGATGAAATTTATCCACAGCCCCGCATGGAAAATGTACCTTATGTCCCTCTCCGACTTCATGCCGTACGTCCTGCCTAGCAGAGGCTGCAGGCCTTCACTCGTGCCGAAGAATACAGCGACAGTGAAAGAAGCGACATATGAGATTATCGAAAAAGCGTTGACTCCTATATCGCCGACATGCCTTACGAGGACGATATTCATGCAGAGCGTCATGACTGGCGTCGACAGCTGCCCTATCCCTTCCGGCAGCCCGTGCACGGCGATATCTCCCCATGTCTTGATGTCGATATGCACCCTGCCGAACCTGAGGATGCCCTTTTTCCTCATAAAATGCGTGAGGCAGATGAAAAGCCCTGCCGTCTGCGATACTCCGGTAGCGATAGCAGCGCCTTTTGTCCCCATATGCATAGGGAAAATGAGGTACCAGTCGCCGAATATGTTCATGACAGTCGTGGCCACTACTACGACAGCGACGATGAGCGGGTCGTCGTCATTCCTGCAGAACGCCTGCAGCGCCATGGAAAGCCCGGACGGCACGACGAATGCGGCGTACCAGAAAAGGTAATCCGCGGACATGTCCAGATACGTGCTGCCGGCGCCGAAAAACCTGCAGACGGGCCGTGTGAAGATCGTCCCGACCAGCGACAGGACGACAGCCGCAATGAGGAGCATGACCGTGCTGTTCCTGAAAACATGGAGAGCATGCTCTTTTTCCCCTTTGCCATAGTCGACTGCGAATATCGTCGCGCCGCCTATGCAGATCATCTGGAATATGGCTCCTGTGACGAGGATGAAAGGCAGGACAAGGTTCACAGAGCCGAGCCCGTTAACGCCGACGCCCTGCCCTATGAATATGCCGTCGACTACAGAGAAAAGAAAAAAGCAAACGTTGCTGAGCATTGTCGGCACTACATACTGAGCTATTTTTTTCGCGTCTGCGTGCTGCATGATATCCCTCCCGCCGCGCCGCGGCTTTTTTTTACAACAAAATTTTTCAATAAGATTTTTCAATAAAAAAAGCGTCCGGTTATTCTGCAATAACCGGGCGCACCCGACATCTTCCCATTCGACCGGACCCGGCGCGTGACGCGGGTCGAGCATTGCGATGCTCCGGTCCTCCGATGAAGATATTCAATTAGTAATACGTACTATATCGCCAGACGTTGTAAATGTCAATTATGCGGTCCGGTTTTTTTATTACCGTAAGATTATGCGCATACGCGGTAAATGTGTTATATTATAGGTGCTATTATATTAAATAAAATTAAGAATTACCGGCGAGCGTTCGCCGGCATCAGGTTTGATCAGGAGAGTGAAAGATAATGAAAAAAATCTCGGCAGTAATTCTGGCATTTTTTCTGACATGCACATGCTTTGCACCATTGACGGCAATGGCGGATACCGCCGTGGAAAAAGGCTGGATCCACGAGGGAGACCAGACGTATTTTGTCGATGAGGACGGCCAGCGTGTCACGGGACTTATGGAGATCGACGGCGTCACATATTATTTCAACGATGAAGGCGTGATGCAGACAGGCTTCCAGGACGTGGACGGCAGTCTCTATTACTTTGAGGAAGACGGAAAGGCTGCGAAAAAAGGCTTCTGCGGCGGCGGGAAATACTACAGTTCCGGCGACGGCGAGCTTGTCACAGGCTGGAAGGCCATCGGCAGCAGCGCTTACTATTTCAGCAGTAAAAACGGCGAAAGAGCTTACAACAAGAAGGTAAAGTACTTAAAGATAGGGAAAAGCGGGAAGCTCGGGAAAGCCTACGCTCAGGCGATCAGGACGCTGGACAGGCAAGGCTGGTCACTCAGGGCTGCCTACAACTACTCCAGCAGGATAAAGTACAAGAACAGATGGATGCGCAGGAAGACGAGCGAGCAGTACGCGACATACGGTTTTACGCATCACTATGGAAACTGCTATGTCATGGCTGCGACATTCTATACCATGGCGAAGATCCTCGGCTATGACTGCCATCAGATACAGGGCAGAGTCGGCGTCCTTCCTCATTCATGGACGGAGATCCGCCAGAACGGCCGCACATACGTCTATGACCCGAACTTCAAGAACGAGACGGGAAGGAACGGCTTCAGGATCTGGTACGGCAAGAGAGGCACATGGCGCTACGCAGGAAAGAAACGCATGAACTAAAGGGGAGGCCCGGCATGAAACGCAGGATTTTTACGATCATAGTGGCGGTCCTCGTGATAGCCAGCATGACTTCGATGTCCTTTGCGCTGCACAGGCAGCAGGGGATAAATAAAATGCGCGAAAAAGGAAAAACGCAGGTCGAGGCGATAGCAGATCCTTCGGACTACAGATCGGCTGAGAAGACGAAGCTGGAGTCATATGTCAGCGAGGCGGAGGCTGAGATCGATGATGCTGACACGCAGAGTGCCGTCGACGCTGCTGTAAGCAGTGTGAAGTCTCAGATCGGCAAGCTCAAGACTGATGCGGAGTATAAAAAGGAAGCGAAGGCTCGCGCGAAGGCAAGGGCAAAGGCCAGGGCCAAAGCTAAGGCAAAGCGTGAGGCGAAGAAAAAGGCGGAGGCTGCTGCTCGTGCGGCGGCTCAGGCTCAGAACCGGCAGTCTTACAGCAGTTCGAACAATTACAGCGGAAGCAGCAGTTACACGGGGAGCGGCAATGGCAGCAGCGGAAACAGTACAGGAAACAACAGCTCCGGCGGCGACACGTCAGAAGGATGTGTCAGCGACGACGCGAGCAACTTTTATTGATTCTTATTCATATCTCAGGGTCATAGCGTGTCTGGCGATCGTGCTCCTGCACGCGCTCTTTGCGAGCACGGTGTATTTCAAGGGCACGATCCCGGGCGGCGCGCTGAAGGCGGTGCAGATGGCAGAGAACCAGCTCATGTGGGCGGTTCCCTGTTTTTTGATGATCACCGGAGCGCTGCTCCTGGGCAGGCGCGAGCCTGTGACGCTGAAAAAGCTTTTCGGCTCGTACGTGAGGCGTGTGCTTGCGGCGCTCGTCTTTTTCACGCTGCTTTTCAGGATCCTCGACGTGGCGGCCGGGGAAAAATCGTCGGTTTTTCCGGGGTTTTTCTCGGATCTCTTCTACGGCAGGAGCTGGGCGCATCTCTGGTATCTTTACCTGATGATCGCGATCTACATGATGCTGCCTTTTTATCAGATCGTGGCTGAGCGCGCGGGTGACACGCTGATGACGTATCTCATAGTGGTGCTTCTGATTTTCACGTCGGCGCTCCCGACGCTGCGGGCGTTCGGCCTGCCGATAGAGTTCTACATCCCGACGGAGCTCGTTTACCCTGTCTATGTTTTTCTGGGGTACGCGATCCATAAAAAGGGGCTGCCGCTGGTGTCGTCATGGCTGCTGTTCCTGAGCGGGACGGTGCTGCTCGTGCTTGACACGCTGCTGATCCAGAGCGGGGCTGACGGGCAGGATGCGTATTCGCAGCTTGCGGGATATTCGTCGCTGTTCGTTGCGGCGCAGGCCTGCGGGATCTTCGGGATATTCGATCACTGGAAAAAAGCGCCTCGTGTGGCGTGGATCCGCAGTGTGGACCGCTGCACGTTCGGGATATATCTTATCCACATGATTTTCATCCACTGGCTGATGAAGTGGTACGGGCTCGATCCGTTCGACTTCGGTCCGTGGATCTTCGTCTCGATGGCGGTGACTTTCTTCGTGATTTCGTACGTGATCACGTGGGTGGTGAAAAAGATCCCGAAGCTCGATCTTCTCTAAGGGTTTTTAGTGATAGTTTTTTACGTAAAAAGCTATATACTGAGGGTGAAATGATATACCTGCCGGAGAGGAGCGAATCATGATTAAGAGATTGAAAACGTTTCTGGTCGTTTTGTTGTCTGTTGTTATGATCCTCACGATCACGGCATGCGGAAGTTCATCAAAGAAGGAGACTGAGGAGAAGGAGAAAAAAGAAACCTGGGACACGCTGGTTGACGTCGACTGGAAAGAAGACTACGTAAAACTCGACACAGGGATCAAAATGTGTTACCTGACTATGGGGCCGGAAGACGGCACCCCGCTGCTCCTGATACACGGAGCCACAGACAGCAGGCTTTCGTGGGCACAGGTTGCGCCGATCCTGGCCGATGACGGTTTTCGCGTCTATATCCCGGAGCTGAGGGGACATGGCAAGACTGACAAACCGAAGAACAAGAAAGGCGTTTGGACAGTAAACCAGCATGTAAAGGACATCACGAATTTTATGGACAAAATGGATCTTGGCAAGACTGACATCGTCGGCCACAGCCTGGGCACTTTCATAGCGCAGGGCATCGCCATCCATCATCCTGAAAAGGCAAAATCTATCACGCTGATAGCTTCAGGCGCTAAGATGAAAGGCAATGATACGCTTGAGTATTGCATGAACGGCGACGGCAAGGACTACCTCGGCGCGAAAGGATATGATAAGGAAGGAAAGTTGCCGGATAGCTTTATCAAGGACTGGACGGCTTGTGACAACGAGGATAAAGATTTTTCTAAGGCTATCTATCTGCATGCGAAAGAGAACCTCCCTTATTATGCCTGGGCGTATATCTTCGGAGGACTTCTGACTTGCGACAACACGAATTCTCTTGATGAGATAAAATGTCCTGTTCAGATAATCTGGGGCACGAAGGATGTTGTATTCCTGAAAAAAGACCAGAAAGAACTGAAAGCAGGTCTCACAAATGCCAAGACTGTTGAATACTATGAGATCAAGGGCGCCTCGCACAATGTTCACTGGGACAGCAAGGATAACGCTGAGGAAGTATCTGATCGTATTGAAAAATTCGTAGAATAAGGTCTGTATGTTCTGAAAGTTAAATTTGATTCGCAGGTATATCAGCATGAGCAGGCTCTTCGTTTTGATAACGGAGAGCCTTTTATCATGCTGCATTTTATTATGATACGCTTTTAATCTCACACATTGTCCGAGCTCAAAATCGTTTTTTCAGAAGACATATATCCGCGCTGTTGATAACAAGCCCCGACTGTGGTAGATTTCTTATGTATAATGTAACTCAAGGAGTTACACCTCGGCAGCCCGGATGAGGCAGCAGCAAGGCAATTCGGAGAGGCTTCGCCTCGGCCGCGGCGGCGCTGAGAAAATAAATAGAACGGAGATATAAAAAATGCAGGTTTCGACGAAATTCACGATCGCGATCCACATTCTCGTGGCGGCGAAGTATTTTAAGAAAGATCAGAAAGTGACGAGCAGCTTTCTCGCGGGAAGCATCGGCAGCAATCCGGTGATCGTCCGCAACATCATGATACAGCTCCAGGACGCCGGACTCATCGACGTAAAACGCGGCCCGGGCGGGATCACGCTGAAACGCAAGCTTTCGGAGATAACTTTCCTCGACGTTTACAGAGCTGTCGAGACGGGGAGCGACAGAGATCTTTTCCACTTCCACGAAAACCCAAACCCGAACTGCCCTGTCGGCGGGAACATCCACAAAGCCCTCGACGGCCAGCTCCACGAGATACAGGACGACTTCGAGGCGGATCTCGCGAAACGCACGCTGAAATCGGTCTACGGAGAGATAAAGTAAGGTTCTTGCATTAAGGAGGATAAGATGAGGCAACACGCTGTATTTTTTGCGCAGGCGGAGATTTTTCCGGAAAAGTAACATAAACCACTTTTGTGTGCGAAATTTCACACCAATATCGTGAGTTTTTCAGCGAAGTCCGGGTATAATCAAATCAAGCTGGATCAGAAAGATCGACCGGCGCGGCTTATGGCCGGTCATGAAAGATATTTTTTGCGGAAGGAGGACAACGCTATGGAATTCAAAGACGCTGTACTGACGAAGATCGTCAGGGAAACCACGGATTCGTACAGTTTTATCATGGACATCCCGGACGGATACGAATGGAAGGCCGGGCAGCACGTTCTGTGGAAGATAAAGGATTACAAGGTAGATGAAGACGATAAGGATTCGAGGATCTTTACGATCGCTTCGGCGCCGGAGGACGGGTTCCTCATGTTCACGACGAGGATCGGCGAAAAGCACACGAGCTTCAAGGATATCCTCCTGAACAAGATCAAGCCGGGCGATATCATCCAGGTCGCGAACCCGCTCGGGACATTCGGCTTCGCGTCGGACGCGGAAAAATCGTTCATCATCGCGGGCGGCATTGGGATCACTCCGATACGCTCACTCATGAAGCATGAACTTTCCGTCCACAGGCCGGGGCACAAGATCACGCTCCTCTACTCGGACAGCCGC
>JBJETC010000301.1:0-7044 GCA_051883115.1 Anaerovoracaceae bacterium | reverse complement strand
GTCGTCTTTCCGCAGCCGTTCGGCCCGAGCAGTCCCACGATCTGTCCCCTTTCCAGCGAAAGGTCAACGTGGTCCAGAGCCGTGACGCTGCCGTATCTATAAACGAGGTCCTTGCATTCCAGCAGGCTCATTTCTCATCACCTCCATCATTCCATTCAGTTACGGCCTTGACTATATCGCCGTCCCCGATCCCGAGGGATCTCATGTTGCTGAAAAAATCCCTGACCATCTTTCCTGAGATCTCCCGGCGCAGTGAATCTATGATGGTCTGGTCATCAGTCACGAACCGCCCCCTCGTCCTGTCTGAGTAGATGATCCTGTCCTGCTCTGCGTTCATGAGTCCCTTCTGCATGGTGTTCGGGTTCACGCCCGCCTGCATCGCGAGGTCACGGACAGAAGGCAGCTGGTCTCCCGGTTTGTAGACTCCGGAGATGACTTCCTTCTCGAGCTCCTCGGATATCTGCTTGTATATGGGCTGGCTGTCATTAAATTTCCATGACATTCCAAACTCCTTTCAGTCTCATTTGTATGTCTGTGTTATTGCAGTAATACAATAACATCGAAGATGGGCAGTGTCAACAGAATTTTCTGTTTTCCGTGTCATTTTTCCCGTATTTGTAACAAAAAAAGACTGCGCGTGCGAAATGGCGCCGCAGCCTCAGCTATCCGTATGTCTTTTTTCAGCGGCCGGTCTGTATCCGCCTGACCTCCCGTCCGGCGGCAGCCATGCCCCTCAGCTCCGTCATATCAGCTCGACACGCTCCCACGCCGTGTCGATCCCCATTGCTTTTTCTGCCGCGAGGAGTTCTTCCCTCAGATCATCGTCTAGGTAGGAAAGGGCTTTTTCCCTGAGTTCCTGAGGCACGCCCCAGTAGACCTCAGCCGCGCTTCCGGCTATCGCCGCCTGCGTGTCAGCGTCACCTCCGAGCGAGACGGCGTTCCTTACCGCATCCTCGAAGCCGTCTGATTCGAAGAAAGCCTCGAGCGCCTGCGGGACCGAGCCCTGGCACGTCTCGTCGAAGCCGTATGTTCCCCTTATCTCGTCGAGTGTCTTATCCATAGGGTAATATTTTTTATCGATGTATGCCTTGATGTCATCGATCGGCCAGCCGTCCTTCGCGAGGAAAATGACTGCCGCCACAGCCTGAGCGCCTTTTATCCCCTCAGGATGGTCATGCGTCACGGCCGCCGTGATCTTCGCCAGATCGACTGCCTCGAATATATTGAGCGCAGCGTACCCGGCCGCACTCACACGCATCGCGGACCCGTTGCCGTAGCTCCCGTACGGAGCGTCATCGTCAGAGAAGATCCACCGCTCGAAATTGCCGCCGTACCCGCAGTCAGGGTAGCGCCGGCCGATCTCCTTCATGTATTTAACGGTGAGCGCCGCGAGATCGCTCCTGTCGCTCCTGCACGAAGTCAGGGCTTTCGCGACTGCTACAGTCATGACAGTGTCGTCCGTGAAACTGCACTCCGGCGTCATGAGCTCGAAGTCCTTTGATTTGTGCGGCGAGAACTCGAATCTCGATCCCGCGATATCGCCTATAACAGCTCCTATCAAAATATCACCCGCTTTGATGCTTAAAATTTACTGTAAAAAAACTGCTGTGAAAAAATCGCCGCGCCCGGCAGGCAGGCTGATCCATCAGTCACGCCAGGCTCAGCCGCTTCATGTCGTCCGCCGCTGCCTTCGTCCCTCTTTCGAGAACTTCTGGCCGACGAACGTCGTGAACTTGTAAAAGTATCTGAATATAGCTTCCGTCGCGATCAGGAAGACGATGAGCAGGAGCACGCACTGGCTGTCCAGCATCGTGATACCGAACAGATCGCCGTGGAAAGCGACTGTCAGGAGGAACCCGACGACCATGACCGCCATCATGCCGCCGTGCAGCTTGTTCATAGGCTGCGATACCCTCGCGAGTATGAGGAACTCGCCGAGCGCGACGAGCCCCGAAGCTGCCGTCGATATACTGCTCTGTTTTATCTCCATTATCTGCCCGAATATTATGAGCCCGCTCACGCTCAGGAACATGGTGATACCGGCCGGAGCCGCCATCTTGAACACGTTCCAGAGGAAATTGCCCTTTATCTTCTTCTTGTTCGGCTCGAGCGAGAGCACGAACGAAGGCATTCCTATCGTGAACATGCTTATGAGCGTTATCTGCGAAGGCTGCAGAGGGTATTCCACGACGCTTATCATCGAGAAAAACGCCATAAGGAGCGAGAAAATGTTCTTCGTAAGGTAAAGTGTCGCTGTCTTTATGATGTTGTTAACAACACGCCTTCCTTCTGATACGACTGAAGGCATGTGCGCGAAATCCGAATCCATGAGGACCATCTGCGCCGCGTTCGATGCCGCTTCGCTCCCGGACGCCATCGCGACAGAGCAGTCGGCGTCTCGCATGGCGAGTATATCGTTCACGCCGTCTCCTGTCATGCCGACCGTCTTCTTCCTGCTCTGGAGCGCCTTCACGAACATGCGCTTCTGGTCAGGCGTGACTCTTCCGAATACCGTGTACTTCATGACGGCGTCGTCCACGTCGCTCTGGTCGCGGAGCTTGCGTGCGTCGCAGTATTTATCGGCGCCCTCGACGCCGGCGTTTATGGCGACGTTCGAAACTGTCACCGGGTTATCTCCCGAGATGACTTTGATCTCAACGCCGTTCTCAGCGAAATATCTGAATGTTTCCTTTGCCGATTTCCTGATAGGGTTCTCGAGGAATATCGTCGCGAGGAGCTGGACGCTCCCTCTTAGCGGATTGCCGTCAGGCACCTGCTCCGTGCGCGCGAACGCGAGAACTCGGTAGCCCCTCTGGCTCATGAGCTCTATCCTGTCGGCGTATTTTCCGAAGCTGTCCCCGAGGACGACTTCCGGCGCGCCAAGGACGTAGTTCCCGTCAGCGAACTGGCAGCCGCAGTATTTATACCTCGAAGAGAATCCGCAGACCGAGATGGCCTTGCGCCCGCTGTCCGCGGTGAAGTAATCCTTCATCGCCGCCATCGTCGCATTGTCGCTGCTCTGGTTCTTTACGAGGTCGCCGATAAGGATCTTCATGTCGCCGTCGCTCAGGCTGCGTGTTATCGTCTCCATGTCGGCCACTTTCATCTGGCTCTCCGTAATCGTTCCCGTCTTGTCGACGCAGAGGACATCGACGCGGGCCAGCGTCTCTATCGACCTCATGTTCTGAACGAGGACGTTTTTCTTCGCGAGCCTCATGGCGCTCACGACCATGGCCACGCTTGCCATCATGTAAAGCCCTTCAGGGATCATGCCGAGCACGGCCGCGACCATGCTTGTGATCGAGCTCCTGAACGGGGAGTTCATGATGAAATACTGCTGGGCGAAAAGTATGATCCCGACCGGGATGATGATGATACCGATCACCTTCAGCATATTGTCGAGCGAGTGGACCATCTTCGATCCCTCGTCGCCCTTTTTCTTCTGCGTAGCCTCCATCTGGAGCTTTGATATGTACGAATCCTTTCCTACAGCCGTGAGTTTCGCGGCGCATTCGCCTGATATGACAAAGCTTCCCGACAGAAGCTGATCGCCTTTGTTTTTGTTTATATCGTCCGACTCACCTGTGATGAGCGATTCGTTCACCTGCAGGCTGCCGTCGACGACGACGGCGTCGGCCGGTATCTGCTGGCCTGACCTCAGGATCACTATATCGTCCAGCACGAGCTTCTCGGATTCTACGTGCTCGAGTTCGTCGTTCCTCACGACGTCTATCTTCCCGGCTTTGGAAAGCTTGAGGTTATCGAGCACCTGCTTAGATTTTATCTCCTGGAGTATGCCCATGACCGTGTTGATGATGGCTATGAGCATAAAAGAAAGGTCCTTGAACGAACCCACCATGATAAGCAGTACCGCCAGGACCGTAAAGATCAGGTTAAAATACGTGAAGATGTTAGACTTCACGATCTCCTCGACCGTATTCGTAGACGATCCGACGGCCTCGTTCACAAGACCTTTCTGTTCTCTTTCTCTCACTTCATTGGATGAGAGTCCCTGCATTATTTTTCCCACCTTTTGTTTATGTATCTTTCAGCTGCCTGCTCTATCTTCTCGCAGTTGGCAAAAGCCGTCTCAAGATCAGGACCCACAGCCGCCATGCCATGGTGCGATATTATGCAGCCCTTGCCGTAGTCAAGCGCCTTCACTACATTGCGCGCGAGCTTCGGCGTGCCGGAAAGCGCGTAGTCCGAACACTTTATGACATCGCCTATGTCCTTTATCATCTCAGGATCTTCCACCTGCAGCGGCATCTCGCACGCGGCGAAAACGCAGCAGTACTTGCTGTGTGTGTGCACTATGGCGGTGACGTCATGCCTTGCCTTGTAGATAGCTGCATGCATGTCTTTTTCCGACGTCGGCTTTTTTGCCCCCTCAAAGCGAAGCAGTTCGATATCGACTTTTACCATGTCCTCAGGCATGGTGCGCGCATAGTCTGTGCCGGAAGGCGTGCAGAGCATGAACCTGTCGTCGAGCCGCACGGAGATGTTTCCCCATGTCCCCTGGACGAGGCCTGTCTCGGCAAGCTTCCTGCCGTATTCAGCCATGAGCTCTCTCGCGTCATCCTCATTCAGCAGCATCTTCGTACTCCTTTTCTGTCACAGAATAGACCTTGAGATACTTTGAGTGCTGGATCGCAGTGTTCAGCCGGCTCAGGTTCCTCGCCCCGCCGATGACCGTGGATTTCAGCACGATCTCCGCCGACTTCTCAAGCACGAGAAGACCGGTGTACGCTTCGTAGAGGTTGCGGCCGGCAACAATGACTTTGCCGCTCATCGCGTCGTCACGACCGTTCTCGACGAGGACAGCCGACGCGTCTGCAAGCGCCTTCGTTACTGCCTTAGCCTGATCCTTCACGACCTTCGCCTCGGATCCGATGATCTGAGCCATGTCGTCGAGCACTGCCGGTATGGCGTGCCTCGAATCCACGCATATGCCCGCGTATGCCGGCTTGCTTATGATCATCGCGTTATACACCTTCGACGACGACAGGATCTCAATGGCCCTTGCGATCCCCGGATCGAGATCCGCGGGCTCTTCATCCTCCGGTACGTCCTTTATCCCGACGCCGCGGACGAATATATCGCTGTCCGCGAGTCCGGAAAAATCCGCGCCTTTCTTTGTCGCGCAGCACATCCCGTCCTTTTTGAACAAAATGTACCTGTCCGTGTCTTCTGTGAATCTCACCTGATCCTCCACGAGACACGCGTATTTTTTCATAGTATCAAAAGTCTTCATTCCACCAGTCCCCCTGGATATGTGACATCTGCAGGGACGATGCGCCTCCCGCCGGCACCGGTACAGGCCGGCCGGGCGTCACGCCTTACTCCGCTGTGACTTTTACTATCTTCTTCTTTCCCTTGCGGATGACTACGGCGCCATCCTCGAAGGAATCTTCATTTATCATCATCTTAGGGTCTTCGACCTTCTCGCCGTTGACGGTCACGCCGCCCTGCTTAATGAGCCTGAAGCCCTCGCTGTTGCTCGAGATGAGGCCGATCTCCTTCATGAGCGCCACGATACCCGTGCCCTCACCCTCGAACAGAGACCCGCTCACCTTCGTCTCCGGCAGGTTCGACGTATCCGATCCGCCTCCGAACGCAGCCTTCGCCCCTGCGAGCGCTTCCTCAGCAGCCTGTTCGCCGTGCACCAGCTTCGTGACGTTGTACGCCAGCACTTCCTTCGCGTGGTTCATGCTCGCGTCTCCGCCTTTGCACAGATCCTCGATCTCGTCAAGCGGCAGGAACGTCAGCATCCTCAGGCACTTGTTCACATCAGCGTCATCGACATTCCTCCAGTACTGGAAGAACTCGAACGGCGACGTGCGGTCAGCCGAGAGCCAGAGCGCTCCCTTCGCTGTCTTGCCCATCTTCTTGCCCTCGCTGTTCGTGAGGAGCGAGAACGTCATGCCGTAAACTTCCTTGTCGCACATTTTTCTCGTGAGGTCTACGCCCGCGATGATGTTCGACCACTGGTCGTTTCCGCCGAATTCCATCTTCACGCCGAAATCCCTCGCCATTACCATGAAGTCGTAAGCCTGCATCAGCATGTAGTTGAACTCGAAGAACGAAAGACCGCTCTCCCTTGCCATTCTCTGCTTGAAAGCCTCCGAGCGCAGCATCGTGTTCACGTTGAAGTGAACGCCGACCGAGCGCACGAACTCTATATAGTTCAGCGGTCTCAGCCACTCGGCGTTGTTAACGCTCACGGCCTTGCCCGGCTCAGGCTCCCTGTTCTCGTGGCCCGGCTGGAACACGCCCTTGTTCCCTGTGTATTCCCAGCCCTCGTCGAACTCGAGGAACCTGTCGAACAGCTTGTTGAACTGCCTGCAGTTCTCATCTATCGTGTCGGTGTCCATCATCTTGCGCATGTCCGTGCGACCTGACGGATCCCCGACCATCCCGGTGCCTCCGCCGAGCAGCGCTACAGGTGTGTGGCCGTATTTCAGCATCCACATCATGACGATGATCTGCATGAAGTGACCTACGTGCAGGCAGTCTGCCGTCGGATCGAATCCTATGTAGAACTTGATCTTTTCCTTTGAGAGCAGATCGCGCACAGCCTCCTAATCTGTGACCTGTTCTATGAAACCGCGCTCCTTGAGTGCGTCGTAAACATTGTCGTATTTGCTGACATTATCAGGGATGATACTTTGCATCGGGATAAACTTACTCCTTCCTTGTTTTCCGTCCTTTTTTCTTCTTTATTTCGTTCCGTAAAGCCTGTCTCCGGCGTCGCCGAGACCAGGTACGATGTAAGCGTCTTCGTTGAGGTGGTCGTCCTTTGCCGCGATGTAGATGTCCACATCAGGGTGAGCCTCGGAAAGCGCCTTGATCCCTTCAGGCGCAGCGATGAGGCACATGAACGTGATGTCCTTTCCTCCGCGCTTCTTTATGGCGTTGATCGCGTCGACTGCGCTTCCGCCCGTAGCGAGCATCGGGTCGACTACGAATATTTTTCTCTTCTCGATATCGTTAGGCAGCTTGCAGTAATACTCGACCGGCTCGTGCGTCTCAGGATCTCTGTAC
>JBJETC010000300.1:0-7051 GCA_051883115.1 Anaerovoracaceae bacterium | reverse complement strand
TTACTCTAATGCCGAGGACACCACGCTGGAAGAGCCTACGAAAGAAGGATATACATTTGACGGCTGGTACGAAAACGCCGAATTCAGCGGCGATCCGGTCGCGGTGATCAAAAAGGAAAGCAAGGGGAACAGAAAATTCTACGCGAAGTGGTCAGCGGAAGAATACGAGATCACTTACGTTCTGAACGGCGGCACCAACGATAAGAACAATCCTGAGAGCTACACGATAGAATCAGAGGATATCAAGCTGAAAAACCCGTCAAGAGCAGGCTATGCCTTTATGGGTTGGTACATTGACGAGAAAATGACTGAAAAAGCAGGCGATATCGCGATCCCGAGCGGCAGCACAGGAGAAAGGACATTCTACGCCGGGTGGTCATCGAACTGCTACACTGTGACATTGGACCCGAATGGCGGCGCAGGCGGTATCGAAAGCGTACTTGCTGCATTTGACTGGAATATGCCTTCCGCGACGATGCCAAATAGAGAAGGATACACTTTTGCCGGATATTTTGACGCGAAAAGCGGAGGAACGAAATATTACAATGCCGACGGCAGCAGCGCGAAGGTATGGGACGCAGCCGAGGACAAAACGCTTTACGCGCAGTGGACGGCGAACGATTACAAAGTGGCCTTCGATGCTAACGGCGGCACGGGATCCATGCCAGATCAGGATATGACTTATGACAAGGCTGCCGGGTTGACGCAGAATACTTTCACCCGCGATGGATACACATTCGAGGGCTGGAACACACAGGCGGACGGCAAAGGAACTGCATATGCGGACAAAGAGTCAGTGAAGAATCTGGCCGCGGAAAAAGGCGGCAAAGTAACGCTTTACGCTCAGTGGAAAAAGTATGAGCCTGTCCAGAACCTCAAGGCGGTCCCTGCGGGCAAGACAGTTGAAAAACTTACCTGGACGAAGGTGAAAGGCGCGGAAGGCTACGACGTATACTTTGCAAAATGCGGCCGCAAGCTCAAAAAGATCAAGTCGACGAAGGCACTCACGCTGAAGAAGGCCGGCCTGAAAAAAGGCTCATCCTATAGATACAAGGTAAAAGCATATAGGAAAGCCGACGGTAAAAAAGTATATATTTCTTCAGCATATGTATCTCATGCGATAGCAGGGGGATATAATAAGAAATATACAGACGCGAAGTCGATCAGGGCTTTAAAGAAGAGCATTACACTTGAAGCAGGAAAAACGAGCACGGTCAAAGCTGCTCAGACAAAATTCAGAAAAGGACGCAGGTTCCTGAAAAATTCACATGTTCAGCTCTTCAGATACGCGAGCACGGACAAGACCGTCGCAGCAGTAGACAGGCACGGCAAGGTAACAGCAAAGAAAGCCGGCACATGCAGGATCTACATATACGCCCAGAACGGCCTGGCGGATTTTACAACTATAACGGTCAAATAGACAGATCAATATTGATACGATGCAGCGAGGGGGATGGCTATTTTGAAGATCATAAACTCAGGAAATCGAAAACATAAAGCGAGCCGCGTTATCTGCCTGATAACGGCTCTGATCACATGCTTTGCCATGGCACAGAGCGTCTACGCAGAAAACGGCGTCATGTCAGACAAGGCCGCAGACCACTGGAGCGGTATCACGCGCGAGCAGGAGAAAACCGCGCAGACATCTGCATATGGACATGCCGGCATGAGCGGAGGGAAGTCAGCGCCAGCAGGCAAGTCTGTCGATGTCAGCGAATCAGAGTACTACCTGACGAACCTCGGCCGTGTAACGACACCGGTCACCCAGGGATTATGGGGAGCATGCTGGGCATTCGCCGCAGTCGAGTCAGCGGAATCGAGTATCCTCATGAAAAAAACACCCGGAAAATCAGCAGACATGTCGGAACCGGCCATCAGCAGTCTGCCGGCCAGCTACCCTGTCTCGTACCTTACCATCCCGTATTTCTCCACCAGAAGGCAGACAGAAGCAACTGCCGGGACGCAGGCAGGAGAAGGCGGTGTGTCATTCAGGACGAAATTCCCGTACCAGGCGCTGGGGCTTGGCGGTACTTTCACGATGGCGGCATCCCAGCTGGCAGACGAACAGTGTTTTGCCAGTGAAAAAGCCGTCCCGTATCGTTATAAATACGGCGGCGATACCATCTACATGAACGACCCGCGCGTTGCCGCAGACTCTGTTTACACAGATGAGAAATTCCTGCCTCTGTACTGGAAAAAAGGTGCCAGATCGTATGACTGGAGCGTCGAGGACAGCAGCCGCACGAAAAACAGCGGCGGATACTACCTGTCCGATTACAGCATGAGCAGCTTCGAAGCGCAGAGCGAGGAAGGCATCGATGATATCAAGCAGCGCCTGAAGAAATACGGAGCTGTGGCGATAGGCTACAGGGCAGATCAGTCGTTGTCAGACGGTACGTACGGAGAATACACCGGAGCCGGTGACTTTTTCACATATACTCTCCCGAAGGCGACGAGCGAGCGCAAGCAAGGCGATCCGGTCTGGTGTCAGTATAACGACGGCAGTGACGAAGACGAACTGGCCCCGAACCACGGAGTCGTGATCGTCGGATGGGACGATAATTACCCCAAAGAGAATTTCCAGGGGAGAAAAGGCGGCGAGCCTGAGTCGGATGGAGCATGGCTCGTCAAGAACAGCTGGGGCAGCTACGACTATTTGAAGAATGTTGACGGCGCCGACATGCCTAATGCGGAAAAAGACGCGTCCTGGGGGATCCCGTATAAAACAGAAGTCACGGGCGCCGACGGTACCACGAGCGAGAAGGAAGAGCACAGCGGATTTTTCTGGCTGTCATACGAAGACGCAACGATCCAGACGGCGTCCAATTTCGAGATCGGGAAAAAGGACACAGCCCACAGCAGTCTCTACCAGTACGATTATCTCGGATTTGGGTTGATGGCATGCTTTGATTCAGTGGATATACTGGATGAGAACGCATCATCAGGCTCCGCTGCAAACGTCTTCACGGCAAAGAAAACGACGAAGCTCAACTCAGTCATAACTTATACCGATCACGCAGATACCAGAGTCAACGTCAGGATCTACCTGATGGACAGCAAGGACAAGACGCCGGGTGACGGGACAAAAGCGGCGTCCGCCACGGTCTGCGAGAACGATGCCGGCTATCATGAGATCAAGCTGAAGAAACCGGTCAATCTTATCAAAGGCCAGCGTTTTGCCGTAGAGATAGAGCAGCCGGTATATAACCAGGCCGGCAGGGTCGAAAGCTACCTGCTCGCTGTTGAAGAGGGCATAAGTAAGAAGTTTGCTGAGGAAAATAATTATCCGTTAGTTGAAAAAGCAGTCATCAACCGCGGCGAGACATATGTCCGCCTGGGCAGGAAGTGGTACGATCTCGTTGATAAAAGAGACGCTATAGAAGAAAGCAATGGATCTATAGCCGGGAACGCTATGGCAAAGGCGTACACCGGAGGTAAGGTAAGTATCAGCGCAAAGAGCGCTGCCGTAAGTCTTTCGGACAGCAGCGGCAGGCAGCTCAGGAAATCCGGCAGGTTCGTCCTCACGACTTCTAAGGGGAAAAAGATCATGACACTTTCAGGCAGCAGGTTCACGATCTCACCGAACGCTAAAGCTCTGAAAAAGTACCTCCCGGCTGCTCCCGGAAAGAGCGTGACATTCAAGCTGAAGGAAACGAAAGCTCCGAAGGGATACCGCAGGAGCGGCACGGTCCGCAAGGTCACTGTAAAACGAAGCGATGTGCCGGGCAGGATCACATACACAGTGAAGATAAGCGGCAGGTCGTCGGTAAAAATAAGTCACAAGTAAGATAAAACATATGAGACATACCATACCCTCCGCAGGAGCGGCATGAGCCGCATGAAAAGGCGCCTCCGTAAGGAGGCGCTTTTTCTGTGGTCAGAAAGGTTATATAATAGGATGACGTACTTATGAAACGAAAATTGAAAAAGCTTCGTTTTTTAATGAATTTTTTATAGTTATATGTTATTATCGGTTGTCAATAACATGACGGTTCAGCAGGCGCCGGGGCTTACCCGCCTGATAAAATAGAACTTTTTGGATATGAGGTGACGGATGCAGAATAAAGCTAAGAAAAACGGGAAAATCGAGTTTTACCGTTTTGTTTTTTGTATAGGGATCGTATTGTATCATTTCGGCAGGTTTTTTGTGGGAAAGCCTGCGCCGTGGGAAGGTGTGCATCTGTCGCTTTTCCCTCACGGCGGACTTGGCGTGGAATTTTTCTTCCTTACGTCGGGATTCCTGATGGCGAAGTCGATATATAAAAAAGCAAGCAGCGAGGTGTCAGGGGAGTTTGCCGCTTTGCCGGACAGAGAACGCGCGGACGATTATGTGCGGTTCATGGTGCGTAAGTACAAGAGGATCTTTCCTCAGCATGCGGTCGCATTCTGCTTTGCGTTCATGACATTCGTGCTGTGGAACCATTTAGGCCTCGGACGGACGCTGGTCTTCGCGGTAAAAAATATCCCTGCGTTTTTCCTCGTGCAGAAGACCGGATTCATACCGGCCAGCGTGAATTCGATAACGTGGTATCTTTCGTGCATGCTGATCGCGATGGCTGTCATATATCCTGCGGCGAGAAGGCATTATTATGTATTCACGCGCTACATCGCGCCGGTGGCGGCTATCCTCATTCTCGACTGGATGTATCACGCATCGAATGACCTGACAGGCACGCAGGAATGGCTCGGGATAGCATTCAAATGCACTTTCAGGGCACTGTCAGAACTCATGCTCGGCATGACGTCATTTGAGATCTCGCGTTCGCTGGCGGAAAAACACGGGGAGCAGAAAAGTGCGGCGGCGACGGTCCTTGAACTGCTTTGCCTTATCGGGTCTATCGGCTACATGGTGATCACGGCTCCGCGGAGCTATGAGATATATGTGCTCGTCATGCTCTTCATTGTCGTGACGATCGCATTCAGCGGGATCTCATACGGCTCGGAGATCTTTGACAGCAACATCTCGTATTTCCTCGGAAAAATCAGTCTTCCGATATATCTGAGCCAGCTGTCCGCGATATATTTCGTGAACTGGCTCATCGGCGGAGCGCCTGTCGGTGTAAAGATCGCAGCCGCATCAGCTGTACTGGCCTGCATCACGCCGATCGTCATGGTCCTGGGGGATGCTCTCGAGAAAAAACTCCCGGTGCTGGATGTTGAAAAAAGGTAAGAGGGGCAGCAGCCTGACGGATATCGCCGCGGGCATGGCAGAAAGAGACAGAAAAACAGAGTATCGTCCGATACTCTGTTTTTTGATGCAGGATGTGAGAAGATAAAAATCTAGTTTTTTGTATTTCTAGTTTGCCGGCGCCGGCTCTGCGTCAGCGTCTCCGGTTTCGAACTGGCTGTTATACAGGTCAGCGTAGAAGCCGTTTTTCGCCAGCAGGCTCTCGTGAGTCCCGCTCTCTATGATATTGCCGTCCTTCAGGACGAGGATAAGATCCGCGTCGCGTATCGTCGAGAGCCGGTGAGCGATAACGAATGAAGTGCGGCCGTTCATGAGCTTGTCCATGGCGTCCTGGATCTTGAGCTCGGTCCGCGTATCGACAGAACTTGTCGCTTCATCCAGGATAAGCATAGGCTTGTCCGCGATCATGGCGCGGGCGATAGTGAGCTGCTGCTTCTGGCCCTGCGAGAGCCCCATTTTATCATCAAGCACAGTGTCGTAGCCATCAGGCAGAGTGCGTATGAAGTGATCGAGGCCGACTGAGCGGCATGCGTTATCTATTGTCTCCTGACTGACGTCCGGGGTATTGTAAACGAGATTTTCTCTTACAGTCCCTTCGAAAAGCCATGTATCCTGCAGGACCATGCAGAACTGGTCGTGGACATTTTCACGGCGGACATCCTTCGTCGGAGTGCCGTCGATCCTTATCTCGCCGCCGTTAAGTTCATAGAAGCGCATGAGCAGGTTTACCATCGTCGTCTTGCCGGCGCCTGTAGGCCCTACGATGGCGATCTTCTGGCCCGGTTTGACGTGCGCTGAGAAATCATGGATGACATCATTTTCCGCACCGTCATAGCGGAACCTTACGTGGTCAAAGTCAACGCTTCCCTTGACGTTCTCGAGCTTAGCGGTCTTGCCGCTCTCGTCCTCCATCTCGGGCTCTTCGAGGAAACCGAAGACACGCTCGCCGGCGGCAGCGGCAGACTGCAGTGACTGCATGGCCTGTGCGATCTGGCCGAGAGGCTGTGTGAAGTAGCGGATGTACAGCATGAATGAGACGACGACACCGAACTTGATCTCGTCGTGCAGAACGAGTATGCCGCCAACTATGCAGACGGCAACGTAGCCGAGGTTCCCGATGAAAGCCATTACAGGCTGCATCAGTCCTGCGAGACACTGTGCCCTGAAGCCGCTCTGTCTCAGGTCGTTATTAAGGCCGCGGAATTCTTTTTCCGCCGCGTCTTCGCCGTTATACGCCTTGACTACCGTATGGCCCGTATAGTTTTCCTCTATAAATCCGTCAAGCGAGCCGAGGTCGCGCTGCTGGCGTACAAAGTATTTCTGGCTCCTCATCATGAGGAGGATCATCAGGACGAACCCGATAAAGCAGGCGAGCACGGCTGCGGCGGTCATCCTGACATTCGTGACGAGCATCATGATCAGGCTCCCGAGGAAAAGGACGATCGCCGAAACGAATGTGCCGAGGCTCTGGTTCGTGCTCTGGCCTATAAGATCGACGTCGTTCGTTACGATCGACATGACATCGCCCGTAGAGTGCTTGTTGTACCAGGACATCGGGAGACGGTTTATCTTGACGGAGATGTCGGAACGCATTTTTCTCGAGAGGCGCTGCGTGACTGAAGCCGTGATCCATCCCTGGATCGTCTGGAGCACGAATCCCGCCGCGTAGAGGAAAATGATGACCTTTGCTATGCCGAAGACGGCAGACAGGTCGATCGAAGGTTTTATCATGTCGTAGACCGGATCAGGCAGGTCTCCGAGATTGTCCATCACGTCATCGGTGTCGTCAAGATCTATTTTCGAGAGGATCCTGAGGGTGTCGATCTGGTCACTGCCGGAGATGTCGGTACCGTCGACAGTGAC
>JBJETC010000299.1:0-7099 GCA_051883115.1 Anaerovoracaceae bacterium | reverse complement strand
CTGACAGAGGAAGACAAGCCGAAGATATTCGAGCAGTACGAGATCCTCGCGAAGGACATGCTCAGACGTGAAAAAGAAGGAAAACCAATCGTTTTCTACCACTATATGCTTGACCTCAAGTGCGGACCGTGCATATATAAAAGGATATCGGGATGCGGATCGGGCACCGAGTATTTCGCAGTGACGCCGTGGGGCGACCTTTATCCGTGCCACCAGTTCGTCGGCGACGAGAAGTTCAAGATGGGCGACATCTGGAACGGCATCACGAGAGACGACATCAGGCAGGATTTCAAGATGTGCAACGTCTACGCGCGCAAGGAGTGCGATGACTGCTGGGCAAGGCTTTACTGCTCGGGAGGCTGCGCCGCGAACGCGTACCACGGCACAGGATCCATCAAGGGCATATACGAGTACGGGTGCGACCTTTTCAGGAAGAGAATAGAGTGCGCGCTCATGATGAAAGTGGCGGAAGCAAGCGGCGACGCCGGAAGTGGAGATAAGGATGAGAATAAACAAGTACATTGCGCAGGCGGGAGTGACAAGCAGGCGCAAGGCGGACCAGCTGATCTCTGCGGGGAAAGTGAGTGTGAACGGCACTGCCTTGACTGAGCCCGGATATGATGTCCGGAAAGGCGATGAAGTCAGGGTAAACGGCGAACTCATAGACGGTGTCAGTGAGAAAAAAGTATATTACGCCATGAACAAGCCGACGGGGTGCATAACGTCCGTGTCGGACGACAGGGGGAGACTTACAGTCATGGATTTTCTCCCTGATACAGGCGAAAGGCTTTTCCCGGTCGGGAGGCTGGATTACAACACGTCAGGCCTGCTTTTCATAACGAACGACGGCGAATTCGCCTACAGGCTGACGCACCCGAAGCATCAGGTGAACAAGACGTACATGGTGAGGATAAACGGCACTGTCTCCAAGGCGGCGCTCGCGAAACTCAGGCACGGCGTCGACATAGGTCATTTTGTCACATCACCGGCGAGGGTCGACATCGTCACGTGGACAAAACACTCAACGATCCTCAGGGTGACGATACATGAAGGAAAAAACAGACAGGTAAGAAGGATGTTCGAGGCTGTCGGGAAACACGTCCAGGAGCTCGAGAGAGTCGCGATCGCGAACGTGGAGCTCGGCCATCTGAAGCCGGGAACATTCAGGAAACTCAATCCTTCTGAGGTCGCATATCTGATGGGGCTTTAGGAGACGGAGAAGTCTCGGGGGCAGGCGGGGAAGCCGCCCGATCATGGTGAAGAGCTATGGAAAACAGATTCGATCGTATTTTTGAATTGAAGAGCGTCGAGGGCATAGGAAAGCCGGTCAGTGTCGAGTCAGGCATGCTCGTACGCGACAACGAGACGGGCCTTGTAGTCATAAGGCTCAAGATGCAGAACACCGGCAACATCAGGATCGGCGCCGTCAAGGTCAGGATAGATCTTTTCTCGTCCGGTGAGGATGCAGGGAAAAAGAAGGCAGATGTGTCTGACGCAAAGGCTGAGCCGGGGACTGAGGCAGGATCCGGGGACGAGCCTGAGGCTGAGAAAAAAGATCTCGGCCCTCTGTATTATGCATATAACGACATGGATATCGCTGTCGGCGCTACGTTCGGCGAGATGACGCTCATCCCCGTTCCTGCGGAACAGGCGGCTCAGGCAGACAGTTTTACCGTTGTCGTGGAGGAAGTCGCGTACAGGACGGGAAATGAGCCTGTGAGGCTCAAGGCGGAGCCGCTGAAAAACGGCATCGGCATGGGCGTGACGCAGAATCTCGAGGGCACGAGCACGGATCTTATCCACGATCTCAAGCCGGAGGCCGTGGACGAGCAGAAAAAGCACCATCACCACCACAGGTCCAGGGACGTTTTCAGGCTGGACAGGAAAGACGCCGTCAACGACCCGAAGAACCTCGCGGGGATAATCATCATAGGGCTTGCCATGATATGCCTGCTCGCGTTTTTTGCCATAGAGTTTTTCCTCTAGGACGGAAAGGCCGCGGGATATCAGAGCGGAAATACATACAGGATAAGGACACATACCCGGATCTGCGGGCATGTGTTTTTTTAATGAGCCGGCATTGATAAAAGGGTCAATATATAGTTTAGAAGCTATATCCGTAAAAGTCCGCGCATACAAAAAAGTCCGCAGCAGGAACTGCTGCGGACGCCGGTCAAAGACCGGAAGTATTTATGCGTGATGCTGCATGGCATCCAGGAAGTTATCCATATCCCCTTTCGAAGGGAACTTTACCATAGCCTGAGAAGGCTTACCGCCGCCGCGGCCTGAAAATGCCGCGGCTTTTGATTTTACGAGCTTCCCGGCGTCGCTGCCGTCTTTCCCCGATGCGCATACGACTACCTGGAAGTTATCATCATCGACGAGGAACACATAGTTATCCACATGGCCGTCCAGCTTTTTCGCTATGCTGAAAAGGTCGTCTCTCGTGACGCCGTTCCAGCGTTTCACGAGGCAGGGGCTCATAGACGAGATGATATCATCTGCCTCTCTCCTGAAGATCTGCTGTTTCAGCTGATAAAGGCGGTCATGCGTCTCCTCGCTCTTTTCCATGTATTTTCTCATTTTTTCCGAAGCGTCGTCGGTGCCCGATGACAGGGCGAGGGCGATGTCGTAGAGGTCGTCGTAATTTTTCTCGGCTCTGAGGAAGGCGCGTCTTCCGGCTTCCATGAACATGCGCGAATAGCCTTTGTCAGGCTCGATCTTGTAGATCTTTATCATGCCGACCTGACCTGATGAGGATGGATGCGTGCCGCAGCACGGGCAGCAGTCAAATGGCCTCGGGAGGCTGCCGATCGTGACGATGGAGATATCCTCGTCGAAAGCGAGATGTTTCCTCAGAGGCATTTTTTCGGCCTCCTCGCGCGTGTCAAAACGCGAGGCCGTTACCGGTGCGTCCGCCCAGATGACGCGGTTTGCTTCACGCTCGGCTTCGATCGCCATGGCCCAGGTTATCCTCGTCACATCTGACGGCTCGTCTGTCTCGCGGAGGGCTTCTCTGTCCCACTTGCCGCGCGGCAGTTCAAAGTCTATGACCATAGAGTCGGAGCCCATGTGGAAGCCTCTGTTGACCGCGCCGAAGAGCCTGTAGAAAGCGCCTGACACGATGTGCTCGCCGCAGTGCCGCTGCATATTGTCGAAGCGCCTGTCCCAGTCGATCTTCATCTCTACGGCCGTGCCCTCGTCAAAACCTTCGACATCGCCGTCAGCTGTATGAATGATCTCTCCGTTTTCTTCCGTCACATCGATTATCCTGAGCTCGGAGCCGGCTGTGTTTTTTATCACTCCCGTGTCACAGCTCTGGCCGCCGCCTGTCGGGAAAAATATCGTCTTATCGAACGTAAATACGGATTTTCCATTCTTTTTACCGGCCGATCGCACGACGGCGGAACATTCGTTTTTATATACGTCGTCCTGATACAGTTTTTGTGTGTTCATACAGTCTCCTTATTTCGAAAAAAATCTAATTGAGGGAACAAGAAAATTGTGGATAACACCCTCTTGACAAGCCCGCGCGCGGCCGGATAGCCAGCCGCGATGCGGGTGACAGGATTTTCGGTTTTCCACATTTCACTGTCGAAAAAATCGTATACGATTTTCCGATTTTCTGTGGATAAGAGCGCTAAGCGGTGAAACATTCCCGTTTGGGGATTGTTGAAAACGTATGTTTTTTCGCGAACAGTAGTTAACATAATATTACGAATTCTCAGGTAATTTATGGTATTTTCCACGGCGGTCCTGTGTCCGGCCATGATCATGCGGTCATGCGGACCGTACCGGTGAGATCCTGATCAGTTGTGGTATTTTCTCATTTTGCCATCTGTATAGCTGACAAAGTAATACTTAGCCCTGCTGCCTTTCGTCTTCCTTATCTTTACTATGAAGCCGCTGCCGGTAAAATATTTGAATTCGACTTTGTAATATTTTTTCCTGCTGAATTTCCTGATCGTACTGACTGTGCGTGCATACGGGTCATATTTGCATACGTACAGGAAGTCTTTGCTCGTGTATGTGTAATACAGCCTGTTATTCATGAACCTGAGGATAAAGCCATCATATTTATCACGGCTCAGTGACTTGATGGTCCTTGTTTCAGCGGCCGACGGGTCGTATTCGCAGATATCCATGGATAATGCATCGTTCTCGATGTCGGGGCCTTTTGTTCTCAGGATATAGTAACATACCCTGCCGTTCATGACGTCAAAGTCGAAGGAATCTATGCTGCTCGTGGCGGAGTCGAACGAGGATACGGTGCTGATCTTCCCTGTTTTTGTGTCGTATTCGAGGAGCTTCCCGTGGTTCGCGTCGGAGTATGTGCCGTCAGCGTTCCTGTCAGCCGTTACGCGCCAGTAATATCCTTTCGTGCCACAGAACTGTGCCTGTGTGATCATATTCGGGATTTCGAACGAGCCGGTGAGTTTTTTCACGGCGGTCATGCTCATTTTCCCGTCCCATTTGTACATATACAGGTATCCTTTGCTGCTGCGGAAGGCAAAGACATAACGATTGCCGGATGCAGCCGCGGCGTAGATATCATACCTTTTTATCCTGCCGCTGGCTGCGTTGATAACATATGTCCTCGGGTACTGATAGCTGGAATAGCCGCATCCCGTGACGAAGAAATATTTGCCGGAGACGAAGCTCTTTCTCGTGAAATAGAAATCCCTGCCGTCCATAGTGCCGACCCTTTTGCGGGCGCCTGTCCTGAGGTCGAACACGCAGAGATAGTCTTTGTCTTTAGCTGCCTTTGCGTAATACAGCTTTGATCCGTATCTGATGACTGCGTCGATCTCGGAGCTGTCTGCGAGCTTTTTATATCCTGATTTTTTCTTTCTGGAATAGACGACAGGGCGGTAGACGGTTTCCTCTGTCGTCTTGAAGTAGAAACGGCCTATTTTTTTCGGATCTTTAGTGTTCAGCTTTATTATCTCGGCTTTTTTCCCGCTGCCGGAAGCTTTTGCCGTATCCGCGCATGTCTCCTGCGGCGCGAGGACGAGCGAAGCGAAGACCATGGCTGCAGCCATGAGCAGGGCGGCCGCACGTGAGATCGCGCTAAGACGTTTTGTTTCATTCATGACCATAACGGACCTCCTTTGATATGTCCTGATGAGGTGATGCTCCTGATCCTGAAAAACCGGCCCGGGATATCATCTCCTGTCTATATCGATTATATTGCTGTTCCCGGCCGTTTACAACTTCGCAGGCAGGGCGCGGGAAGGCCGGGGACGCGGAGACCGCCGGTCAGATCAGTGTTTTTTGACATACAGCATGTGTTTGTATATTGAATGACATTACAGCGCTGATATAATTACACTAACCTTATTGAGAGCGGCTGAGGGAATAGGCCCTTTGATGCCCGGCAACCTGGACGTGGAAAAGACGCCCAAGGTGCTAAATCCTACAGGTCCCTCCGGACCTGAAAGATGAGGAATCGGAGAACGATCCATGTCTTTTCTTTATTGATAAGGGAAAAGGCATTTTTTAATGCCTGAATGGAAATCATATCTTTTAATACAGGCCCCGCACGAGGCGGGACACTGAGGGGAGAAAAAATAATGAAAAAGTTTTTCACATCAGAATCGGTTACAGAAGGCCATCCTGATAAGATCTGCGACCAGGTTTCAGACGCGATCCTGGACGCGATCCTCGAGCAGGATCCGATGGGCAGAGTTGCCTGCGAGACGACTACTACGACCGGCTACATCATGGTAATGGGCGAGATCAGCACATCAGCCTACGTCGACATCCCTGCCATCGCAAGAGGTGTCGTAAATGACATCGGATACAACAGAGCAAAGTTCGGCTTCGACGCTGAGACATGCGCTGTGCTCACAGCTATCGACGAGCAGTCGGGCGACATCGCCATGGGCGTTAACGACGCTCTCGAGCACAAGGAAGGAACTATGACAGACGAGGACGAGGCTATCGGTGCCGGAGACCAGGGCATGATGTTCGGTTATGCCTGCAACGAGACTCCTGAGCTCATGCCTATGCCTATCGCGCTCGCTCACAAGCTCGCTCTGAGACTCGCTCAGGTCAGAAAAGACGGTACGCTCAGCTACCTCAGACCTGACGGAAAGACTCAGGTAACAGTTGAGTACGACGATGACAAGGTAAAGAGAGTCGACACAGTCCTCGTTTCTACACAGCACGACCCTGACGTTACTCAGGAGCAGATCAGGAAAGACCTCATCGAGCACGTTATCAAGCCAGTCATCCCGGCAGAGCTCCTCGACGAGAACACGAAGTTCATGACGAACCCTACAGGAAGATTCGTTGTAGGCGGACCTCACGCAGACTCCGGACTCACAGGAAGGAAGATCATAGTTGATACATACGGCGGATACGCTCGTCACGGCGGCGGATGCTTCTCCGGAAAAGACCCTACAAAGGTAGACCGTTCAGCTTCATACGCAGCAAGATACGTTGCCAAGAACATCGTCGCAGCAGGCCTCGCTGACAAGTGCGAGATAGAGCTTGCATACGCTATCGGTGTCGCAGAGCCTGTTTCCATCATGGTAGACTCATTCGGCACAGGAAAGGTCGACGATGAGAAGCTCGCTGAGATCGTTAGAAAACACTTCGACCTCAGACCGGCAGCAATCATAAAGAACCTCGACCTGAGAAGACCTATCTACAGACAGACTGCAGCTTACGGCCACTTCGGACGCACAGACGTCGATCTCCCTTGGGAGCACACAGACAAGGCTGAAGAGCTCAAGGCTGAGCTGAATTAAGTCTAAGGCTTAAAAAACCTGCGCGGAAAAATATATGACGCGAATGACCGATCCCCGGCATGCCGGGAATCGGTTTTTTTAATGGCAATATAGTTGACAACAACGTATAAATGCGGTAGATTTTTGTTATATATCACAAAAGGAGCAAGAAATGGGTTTGAAAGTAGCAAAATTCGGAGGTTCATCTGTAGCTGACGGCTTCCAGCTCGCGAAGATGAAGAAGATCGTCAGCCAGGATCCGGAGAGACGGTACGTCGTCGTCTCGGCTTCGGGCAAGAGGTTCCCGGGGGACAACAAGATCACGGATCTTCTTTACCTGTGCCTGTCGCAGATAAAGAACAACA
>JBJETC010000298.1:0-7138 GCA_051883115.1 Anaerovoracaceae bacterium | reverse complement strand
AGCATGGTAAGAGCTGTCTGCGGAGAAAAGATCGGCACGCTGATAAGATAAAGGCACGGCAAGTCACGCGCATGGCCCGGGGCCGGCGCGAAGAGCATTCACATTCATAATTTCAGGAGGTATATCATGGGACGCTCTCATAAAACACTTGAAGACAAGGCAGTAAGGACAGAAGCTGTCCTTAAGGAAAATCTCAACACAGTACGCGCGGGCAGAGCAAATCCTGCTCTTCTCGACAAGGTCAATGTGGAATATTACGGTACTCCGACACCGCTCAAGAACATAGCG
Organism: Anaerovoracaceae bacterium; assembly: GCA_051883115.1. Taxonomy (GTDB): domain Bacteria; phylum Bacillota; class Clostridia; order Peptostreptococcales; family Anaerovoracaceae; genus Aminicella. Next base: position 6,850 of record JBJETC010000298.1, on the reverse strand, counting down.
AATATCTCGGTACCTGATCCGAGGACACTTCTCATAGTTCCTTTTGACCCTAAATCACTCGGCGACATCGAGCATGCTCTTAACGAGGCAAACCTCGGCATCAACCCGACAAACGACGGAAAGAACATCCGCCTCATCATGCCTCCTCTCACAGAGGACAGAAGAAAAGAGCTGACGAAGGAAACGAAGAAGATGGGCGAGGAGGCAAAGATCGCCGTCAGGAACGCGAGACGTGAAGCCGACAAGGACGCAAAGAAGCTCCAGAAGGACGCTGAACTGAGCGAAGACGAACTCACGATAGAGCTCGAGAATATCCAGAAGACGACAGACAAGGCGTGCAAGCGCATAGACGAGATGGTCGCTGAGAAGAACAAGGAGATCATGGAGATCTGAGATGCCTGACACTTCAAAGATGCCTGTGCATGTTGCCATCATAATGGACGGCAACGGCAGATGGGCGAAACAGCACGGCGTTCCGAGGCTCGCGGGCCACAACGCCGGAATGGAATCAATGAAGGAGATCGTGCGCTGCTCGTCTGATCTCGGGATAAAATACCTGACCGTATACGCTTTTTCCACAGAAAACTGGAAGCGCTCGCAGGAAGAAGTCTCCGGGATCTTCAAGCTGCTGGTGAAATTCGTGAAGCTCGATCTTGATGAACTCGACGAGAAGAACGTCAGGGTAAAAGTCTTCGGCGACTATTCAGTCATCCCGAAAGCCGCGAGGGAGAGCCTTGACAGGACGCTCGAAAAAACGAAGGACAATACCGGCATGCAGTTCAACATAGCGCTGAACTACGGCGGGAGAAGCGAGATCACCAGAGCGGTGAACCATATCATCGATGATATGAAAGCGGGCAGGGCAGAAGGTCCTGTGACGGAAGAGATGATAAGCCGCTATCTTTACAGCGGTGATGAAAACGGCAATGTCCCGGATCCTGATCTCATCATCAGGACGAGCGGGGAGGAGAGGCTGTCGAATTTCCTGCTGTGGCAGGGGGCTTACAGCGAGCTTGAATTCACAGACCTTTACTGGCCTGATTTCACGCCTGAGGCGTATAAGGCACTGCTCGAGGATTTCCAGCACAGGGACAGGAGATTCGGCGGAAGAAAGGAGCCGTGACTCCGGCCGCGTCAAAAAAACAATTGATAATTAGGAGGGGTAAACTTGAAGCAGAGGATAATATCAGGCCTTTGCATGGTGCCGCTCGTCATACTGCTATATCTCGGCGGTCCATGGCTTGCGGCGCTTTGTATTTTTGTCGGCATAGTCGGCTTGAGAGAATTTTACCAGGGGTTCGGCCATCTTGACGTGCATCCGGCTTACGGACTCGGTTACACGATGATAGCCGTGCTTTACGCGATGAACTATTTCATGCTGTGGACGAAAGCAGGGTACAATTATGTGCTTGTCCTCGGGTGGCTTGCGGCAGTGATAATGCTGAGCTCGCTCGTCATGTTCGACGTTGAGAAAAAGACACCTTGGGACACGATGGTGACGATGGTCGGCATCATTTACATAGGATTTTTCTCATATCACGTCCTGCTCGTCGATCAGTCGAACTATCCGATAATGAAATGGATAGTCGTCCTGACAGCGTTCGGATCTGATATATTCGCCTACTTCACAGGTGTATTTTTCGGGAAGCATAAGCTTTGCCCTCACCTGAGCCCGAAGAAGACGATAGAGGGGTTCATAGGCGGCATAGCAGGAAGCACGCTCTGCTGCGGGCTGTTCGGATACTTTTTCGCGAGAGATCTCCTTATCCACTGCATCATCCTCGGCATCTGCGCCGGGACGGTATCGGTCGCCGGAGATCTTACAGCGTCAGCGTATAAGAGAAAGATGGGCATAAAGGATTACGGAAAGCTGATCCCGGGCCACGGCGGCATCATGGACAGGTTCGACAGCATAATGTTCACAGCGCCGTTCGTTTTCTATTACATAGTCATAGTGCTCGACCATTTCAAGCTCGGGCTCTGATAAAAGGTTGGAAGCCACGCGGGTACGTTCCGGTGGCTTTCATTTTCTTTTGACAGGATCATTACATTCGAAGGGTAAAATCATGGAAGTCAAAGATTTGGTCATACTTGGAAGCACCGGCTCCATAGGGACGCAGGCGCTCGACGTCATAGAGAAAAACAGCGGCAGGTTCCGCGTAAAGGGCCTTTCGTGCGGCAAGAACATAAAGCTCCTCGCGGAGCAGATAAGGAAGTTCAGGCCGGAGATAGTTTCGTGCGCTGAAGAGGAAGACGCGGCTGAGCTCAGGAAGGAGTTCCCGGGACTCGAAGTCTGCTCTGGCGCTGAGGGACTCGTACTCACGGCTGAATACGACTGCGATGTCGTGCTGAACGCTGTCATGGGCATAAGAGGCCTCGTGCCGACCCTCAGGGCTATAGCAAAAGGACGCGACATAGCGCTCGCCAACAAGGAAACTCTTGTCGCCGGAGGAAGTGTCGTGATGGACGCCGTAAAAAAGCGCGGCGTCAGGATGCTGCCTGTCGACAGCGAACACAGCGCTATATTCCAGTGCCTCCAGGGGAACAGGGATAAAAAGATAAAGAAGATACTTCTTACAGCGTCAGGCGGTCCGTTCAGAGGCTGGACGGAAGAACAGCTGAGGACCGTGACCCCGGAAATGGCGCTTAAACACCCTAACTGGTCCATGGGACGAAAGATCACCATAGACTCAGCGACTATGATGAACAAGGGCCTTGAGATGATAGAGGCGAAGTGGCTGTTTGACGTTGATATCAGGGACATCCAGGTCCTCGTCCATCCGCAGAGCATCGTGCACTCGGCAGTAGAGTACGAAGACAATTCGATCATCGCTCAGATGGGCGTGCCTGATATGAGGATCCCTATCAGCGTCGCGCTCGGATACCCTGACAGGATCAGCACAGATGAGCCTGAGCTCGACTTTTTCAGCCAGGCGTCGCAGCTCACATTCGAAAAACCTGATTTCAAGGTGTTCAGGTGCATGGACATCGCGAGGAAGGCGTCCGAGGCTGGCGGGACATATCCGGCAGTGATGAACGGCGCGAACGAAGTCCTCGTAGAGGCTTTTCTCGAGGGGAAAATAGGATTCCAGGACATCCCTGATAAGATACAGGACGCTCTCGACAGACACGATCCGGTGACGGATCCGGACGCAGCCGATATCCTTGAGGCTGACAGACAGGCGAGAGAAGACGTGGAAGAGGAGATCTCATGACAGTTATTCTGACTGTGATATACGTTATACTCATGTTCGTGCTGCTCATAGTGCCGCATGAATTCGGGCATTTCATAACGGCAAAAGCCGTGGGGATAAAGGTGAACGAGTTCTCTTTCGGCATGGGTCCTAAGCTTTTTCAGAAGCAGAAGGGCGAGACGCTTTACTCAGTGAGGGCCCTGCCGATAGGCGGCTACTGCGCGATGGAAGGCGAGAACGAGGAGAATGACGACCCGCGTTCGTTCAACAACAAGCCGGGATGGGCGAAGATCATAGTCCTCGCTGCCGGCGCTGTTTTCAACATCCTGACGGCTGTAGTGATAATGGCTGTCATGTTCACGGCTATAGGCTTTTCCACGACAAAGATCGACAAGGTCACGCCAGGCAGTCCGGCTGCCGAAGCCGGTCTGAAAAAGGGCGACAGGCTCGTTGCCGTGCAGGGCACGGAGATAAAGGAGTGGAACGATCTCGGAGAGTATTTCACTGATCATCACGGCAAGACTGCGATACAGTTCGAGCGTGACGGCGAGATGATGAGTACCGTTGTGACGCCTGAGAAATCGGACGGGAGATATATAATAGGCGTACAGTGCGTCGTGAGCCATGATCCTCTGAAGGGAGTAAAATACGGCGCCGAGGCTTCGTTCAACATGCTTAAGCTCACATACAAGAGTTTCGGGATGATTTTCAGCGGCGAGGCGTCTGTGAATGACATGTCAGGTCCGGTGGGCATAGTTTCCGTCGTGAACAAGACGGCATCGACGGGCTTCCTCAATTTCATGGTGCTCACGTGCCTCCTGTGCATGAACCTCGCTGTGGTCAACCTTTTCCCGCTGCCCGCGCTTGACGGCGGCAGGATACTCATGGTCATCATAAGGAAGCTGACGGGCCATATGATCACGGACGAGATGGAGGCGAAGATAAACCTCATAGGGTTCGCACTGCTGATGGCCCTCATGATATTCATCACGTGGAACGACATTTCAAAATTGATTTCGTGATTTCTCTTATTTTTTGATAATTAGTTTATTGCATATAGTATAATATATACAGCGTAAGTTTTGATACGGTACTACATGATGTGCTCTTGAAGCTGAAGCTGTATTTTTATGCTCTCACGCGCGGAGGCGCTGATATGACGAAAGAAGTAAAGATCAGGAATATAACGATAGGCGGCGGGAACCCCGTGGCGATACAGTCCATGTGCAACGCCGATCCGCATGACGCGGCTGCGCTGCTCGAGCAGATCGGGAGGCTGGAGCAGGCGGGATGCCAGATCGTGAGGCTCACGGTGCCTGACGACGAAGCGCTTTCTGCATTCGCGAAAGTCAGGGAAAAGACTGAAATGCCCCTCGTAGCTGACATACATTTTGACTACAGGATGGCCGTGGGAGCTATAGAAGCGGGCGCTGACAAGATCAGGATAAACCCTGGGAACATCGGCTCCGAAGACAGAGTGCTCAAGGTCGTAGAGACGGCGAAAAAATACGGCGTGCCTATAAGGGTCGGCGTGAATTCCGGTTCGCTCGAGAAGGACCTTCTGGAAAAATACGGCGGCGTGTGCGCTGAGGCGCTTGCAGAGAGTGCGATAAACAACGCCGGGATGATAGAACGCATGGGATACGACAACCTCGTGATCTCGATAAAATCATCTGATCCGAAGATGAACTACGATGCTCACAGGATAGCCGCGGGCATGACTGACCACCCGTTCCACATCGGCATAACCGAGGCGGGGACAATGAAAAGAGGAAAGGTGAAGTCGGCTGTAGGTATCGGAGCTCTGCTGCTTGCAGGTATAGGCGACACGATGAGAGTCTCGCTCACCGCGGACCCTGTCGAGGAAGTTTACTTTGCAAAGGAGATACTAGAGGCGTGCGGCTTGAGGAAGCCGAAGTTCGATATAGTTTCGTGCCCGACATGCGGCAGGACGAAGATAGACCTGCCGAAGCTCGTCGATGAGGTCGAGCATGCTCTCGATGACGCTGACGTTCCTGAAGGGCTCAAGATCGCAGTTATGGGATGCGTCGTGAACGGGCCGGGAGAGGCTCGCGAAGCCGACTACGGCGTGTGCGGAGGTGCCGGTAAGGGCGCGATCATGGTCAGAGGCGATGTCGTAGAGACAGTGGCTGAAAAAGACCTGTGCAGCGAACTCATCAGGATCATAAAGGAAGATACCGCGGCGGGAAACGCGGACAGATAAGGGACAGACAAAGAACGGGATATTTCACGATACGGAGAAAAGATGAGCGATTTTCTGACAGACAACATAAGCTGGGACGTACTAGGCAGCTGCGAAGGCAAACCTGAAAACTACAGGTGCGACCTGGACGACGCATATATAGACAGCGAGAGTAAGATACTCGGCCTCGTCATAAAGTCTAATTTCATCGTGCCGCCTCAGGACGACAGGAAGCTGAAAGCGGCAGCGAACGCGGCGATGCCGGGTTTCAGGGGCATAAAGCTCGAATACAGATACGACAGGAACCACATGGCTCAGGACGATAACGAGCTGAGTTCCATGTTCGTAAGGCGCATGATCGCGACGGCCTCGGACCCGCATATCAGGGATTCCATCGATCCCGATTCCATAACATCGGACGGGGAATCAGTGATCATTAAGATGATCGGCCGCAAGATGGCTGACAGGTTCAACGGCAAGCTCGCGTCATACCTCTCGACGAAGCTCGAGACGAGTTTTGACATAGAGAGGAAAGTCATATTCGACGCTGACGAGGACGGCCGAAAAGCAGTCGCTGACAAGATGGAGAAGATAGCGGAAAAGGCCAGGGCAGAGGCATCTGTGCCGGATCCGGAAGCTAAGAAGCGCCATGCCGAGACTTCGCAGCAGTCAGAAGGCTCAGGAAACGGCTGGGGCGGAGGCTGGAACGGCGGCGCATCCGGGAACGGGTGGAGCGGCAAGAGACGTTCGACAGTAAAAGTCCCGAAAGAAGGCGACGTTTTCCTCGGCAAGTCTTTCAAAGTCTCGAAGATAACCCCTATATCCGAGCTGACACCGGAAACGGGGGATGTAACGATCGCAGGCACCGTTTTTCACATAGAAAACAAGCCTATAAAAAACGACAAGCAGATCGTGACGATACTCATCACCGATAAGAAAAATTCAACATGCCTCAGGACGTTCCTCAAGAACGAACAGTGGGAGACGCTCGCGGGCAGGCTGCATGAAGGCCAGTACGTCGTGGCTTCCGGCGAGACGGAATGGAACCGTTTCGAAAAAGAGCTCGACATCATGGTGAAGAACATCATGAGAGCTGACGCTCCTGAGCGTGTCGATACATGGGAGGGACAGCGCAGAGTAGAACTCCACTGCCACAGCAAGATGAGCGCGATGGACGGACTGAACGAAGTCTCGCACATAGTGGAGCAGGCTGCCGAATGGGGACAGCCGGCAGTGGCGCTGACTGACCACGGCGTAGTACAGGGATTCCCTGACGCGGCGAATACTGCGAAAAAACTCGCGAAGAGCGGGAAAAACATAAAAGTCCTCTACGGCATGGAGGGATATCTCTATGACGATGAAGGCTGCATCAGGCCTGACGGGACGATAGATTACAAGCAGAAACCGACGAACCACATCATCCTGCTCGTAAAGAACCAGGCAGGCATGAAAG
>JBJETC010000297.1:0-7194 GCA_051883115.1 Anaerovoracaceae bacterium | reverse complement strand
AGACGTATACGCCTGACAACTTTGCCGTAAAAGCAGCCGCGGAACACGACTATGAGGGCTTTTTCAGCCAGGAGATAGAAATGAGGAGGCTCATGGACTATCCGCCGTTCACCGACCTTATAGCGTGCGGCTTTACCGCCGACGCCGAGGACAAGGCGTACGATGCGGCTTCCATGTGCAGGGACTACCTCATAAAAGCCGGACTGCCGAACAGCAGCAGGATATTCAAGCCCCGCCTCGATTATTTCTTCAGAGGCCATAACGGGTACAGATATCAGATAATAATCAAATGCCCAAAGGGCGAGCGCAACAGGTACATATACTACCTGAGGTATTTTACCGAAAACAACATAGAGAACAACAGCAGCGGGGTCGTGATGGTCATAGACGTGAACCCGTACAGCTCCGTCTGATGTTCATATATAAAGTCAATAATTTTTTACATATATTTTGGAGGAAAAATGGCACTTAGAAAAATAGTTGTTGAAGGAGACCCTATATTAAGGAAACACTGCAAAGAAGTTAAAGAAGTGAACGACCACATCAGAGAGATCATGCACGACATGCTCGAGACGCTCCACGACGCTGACGGCGTTGGACTCGCGGCTCCTCAGGTCGGCATCATCAGAAGGATGTTCGTCGCTGAGCCGGAACCGGGCCACGTATATTACATGATAAACCCTGAGATGATCTCTCAGGAAGGTGAGAACGAGGACATAGAAGGATGCCTCAGCATACCTGATCTCTTCGGCACAGTAAAGAGACCTGACAAAATCGTAATGCGCGCGACAGACCTCGACGGCGAGAGGAAGGAATACACATTCACCGGCTTCTACGCCAGAGTTATGTGCCACGAGAACGACCACCTCGACGGCATCCTTTACACGGACAAGGCTGAGGAGGTCCACACACCGGCACCTGCAGGAACAGCTGAAGAATAGCGGAAGGGATCTTATCCGACATGAAAATAGTATTTATGGGTACGCCGGATTTCGCGGCTTCAGTACTGAAAAAACTTCATGACGCGGGGCATGACATAGCGCTCGTGCTCACACAGCCCGACAGGGCGAAGAGCAGGGGAAAACTCATCTTCCCGCCTGTCAAGGAGCTCGCGCTCGAACTCGGGCTGAATGTCATGCAGCCGGAAAAGCTGGAAAAGTCACCTGAGACGATAGAAGCCGTAAAAGCCGCAGAGCCGGACGTCATAATAGTCGCGGCCTTCGGGCAGATACTGAAAAAAGACGTGCTCGACATACCGAAGCTCGGATGCTTCAATGTCCACGCCTCGCTCCTGCCGAAGCTCCGCGGCGCTTCGCCTATGCAGGGAGCCATACTCGAAGGGCTCGAATACACAGGCGTTACTATAATGAAGATGTCAGAAGGGCTCGACACAGGCGACATGGTATCGTCTGTAAGAGTAGCTGTCGGCCGCAAGACGCTCCCTGAGCTCGAGGAAGATCTCGCGGAAGCGGGAGCAGACCTCCTTGTAAAAACGCTCCCCGAAATCGAGAGCGGCAGGGCCGTATTCACGAAGCAGGATGACTCTCAGTCGTCCTATGCCCACATGATAAGCAAGAAGGACGGAGAGACCGATTTTAACAGGAGCGCGTCAGAGATCGAAAGGATGGTAAGAGCGTTCCAGCCATGGCCGGGCGTTTCTTTTGAATATAACGGGAAGAAAATCAAGATCTGGGCAGCCGACGTCACGCCTGACGGCAGCGATAAGGCTCCCGGCACGGTGATCAGCGCAGATAAAGCCGGCATACTCGTAAAATGCGGAGAAGACGCTCTCCTTATAAAAGAGCTGCAGCTCCCGGGGAAAAAGCGTGTTTCAGCGCACGATTTCCTGCTTGGCAACAAAGTCGAGCCGGGTGCTGTTTTTTCATGATATCTTCAGAAAGCCGTAAAATAACCGTTTTATTGTGATGATATCCTGAAAGCTCAAATAAAACAGATTTACATCGATCAAGGAGGATCTTATGCCTTTTTATTTATTTGACCCTACGATGCTTCTCCTCATCCCGGCTATGATCATAGCTTTCGTAGCCCAGGGAATGGTGAATTCAGCCTTCAGAAGGTATCTTCAGGTGCCTTCGGGCACAGGCCTTACAGGCGGTGAAGCCGTGAGACGCATGCTCGATCAGAACGGCCTTTCAAATGTACAGATAAACGCGATCGGCGGCACATTGAGCGATCATTATGATCCGAGGAACCGCACGATCAACCTTTCTTCAGACGTCCTGAACGGACGTTCTGTAAGCTCTGTCGCTGTCGCCTGCCACGAAGCCGGCCATGCGATACAGCACTCGAAAGGATACGCGCCGCTCAGGATCAGAGACGCCATAGTACCTGTCGTTAATTTCGCGTCCAGCCTTTCCTGGATACTTATTATGATAGGCATCATGCTGATGTTCGTCGGCTCGTACCAGTATTCAAGTATCGGCGGAACGATCATGGACATAGGCATCATAGCATTCTGCGCCGTCGTTTTTTTCCATCTGATAACACTTCCGGTGGAATTCGACGCGAGCAGGAGGGCATTAAAGAACATACAGGCGATGGGTCTCGTATCTGACGAAAACTACGTCGGATGCAAAAAAGTGCTGAAGGCAGCGGCGATGACGTATGTTGCCGCTCTTGCAGTCGCTCTCGCGAACCTGCTCAGGCTCATCGTGATAAGGAACAGCAGGGATTGATCTGATTTCGAAGGAGACATCATGGATCAGAACCGACGCACAGCTTATAACGTTTTATACAGAGTCTACACTAATAACTCATACTCGAACATAGAGCTGAACAACAGGATAAATGCCGAAAAGCCGGACTCACCCGCATTCGTTCGCGAACTCGTCTACGGCGTCCTGAAAAATCAGTACCTGCTCGATTTTTACATCGCGCAGCTTTCATCGCGCGATATAAAAAAGATCCAGATCTGCCTGCTCATCATACTCAGGATGGGGCTCTATCAGATCATGTTCATGGACTCTGTGCCTGATTACGCCGCATGCGACGAGTGCGTTAAACTCACTAAAAAAATAGCATTCGGCCGGTCGGGATACGTTAACGGCGTCCTCAGGAACTTCCTGAGAAAGAGAGACAGCCTGAGATCACCTGACGATGAGCCGGATGAGATAAAAAGACTGTCCATAAAATATTCAGTTGATCCGTGGATCGTCAGACTGTGGAAAAACCAGTACGGCGAAAGGGCAGAGAAGCTCCTCATGGCTTCTGCCCTGAAACCGAGACTCTGCCTCCGTGTAAACACGCTCAGGATAACGCCTCCCGAACTCGTCGAGAGGCTGAGATCCGAGGGGATAGACCTGAGGGAAGCGAGAAGAGTAAAAGATCTGCTCATAGTCCACAGCGGGGCAGTCATAAATACGCCTGAATTCAGAGACGGCCTGTTCTTCGTACAGGATGCCGCCTCTGCTTTTGCGTTAGAGAGGCTCGCGCCGGAGGAAGGTTCCACCGTTATCGACCTGTGCGCGGCACCCGGCGGCAAATCGTTCGACGCTGCCATACTCATGAAAAATACCGGCAGAGTCCTTTCGTTCGACATACACGAGAACAAGCTCGAACCTATAAAAAAGGAGGCTTCCGTGCTCGGGATCGACATCATCGAAGCCTCCGCCCAGGACTCATCAAAGGAGAACCCTGATCTCAGAGAACTCGGCGACTACGTCATCTGCGACGCGCCGTGCTCCGGGCTCGGCGTGCTCGACAGAAAACCGGAAATAAAATACAGGAAGCTGAATGACGACGGGAGAGAGCTCGCGAAGAAACAGCTCAGCCTCCTGAGCACAGCGTCGGGATACGTGAAACGCCACGGATACCTGATGTACAGCACGTGCACGATCAACATGACAGAGAACAAGGACGTCGTCGCGTCATACCTGAAAGAGCACAGCAGTTTCAGCATCGTAGAGAGCAGGCAGCTCATGCCTGACGAAGACGGAACGGACGGGTTCTTTTTCTGCATTTTAAAAAAACACTAAAATCAGGCGATATATACTGATTTTCATCCATTTCTGATATAATAAAGAAAATCGAAAGAGGAACATCTTTCACGACTTCATACAGGAGACAATTTTAATTTATGGAAGTAAGTTTCAAAACCGATAAAGGCGTAATGCGAAGCAACAATGAGGATTCGTATTTCGTCATCCCCGGCAGGAACGTCTACATGGTCGCAGACGGTGTAGGCGGAGGCAATTCAGGCGAGACTGCAAGCAGGATGACTGTTACAGGCGTTGCCGGGTACATAGACAGCAATCCGCTTGACGGCGTTGATTCCTACAGGAAGAGCAAGACGTACTTCACGAGCTGCATAAACAGAGTGAACTATGACCTTGTAAAAAGAGCGAACGCCGACAGGGAACTGAACGGCATGGCTACTACTATCGTCCTCGCTTATTTTGTCAAGGACAAAATGATCGTCATGAACATAGGCGACAGCAGGGCATACCTTTTCAGAAAAGGAAAGCTCAGACAGATCACGGAAGATCACACCTATGTCAATTCACTCGTAAAAGCGGGAGTGATCACCGAAAACGAAGCTGAAGCTCAGAATCATCAGAACTATATCACGAGAGCCGTTGGGGCTGATATAAATATCAAGCCTGACTTTTTCCAGGTCGTAGTAAAGCCGGATGACATGATACTCCTCTGTTCGGACGGACTTTACGGGATGGTCCCGGAAGAGGAGATCACAGAGATAATGTCTTCAGGCGAAAAAATGGGAGAGATCTGCACGCGCCTTGTCAACAGGGCAAACGCAAACGGCGGAGCAGATAACATCACGGTCGTGTGCCTCAAAGTTACGGAGGGAAATCTAAATGAGTAAATTATTATCCGGCAGATATGAGCTGATCGAGAAGATCGGCGAAGGCGGAATGGCTGTTGTTTATAAGGCAAAAGACAGACTTCTCAGTCGATATGTTGCTATCAAGATCCTCCGCCCTGAATTCGTAAAGGACGCTCAGTTCGTCGACAGTTTCAGAAAGGAGTCGCAGCAGGCCGCAGCGCTCCAGCACCCGAACATCATCAGCGTCTACGATGTCGGCCAGGAAGGCAGCATCTACTATATCGTAATGGAGCTCGTCGACGGGCGTCCGCTCAGCGACATCATCAAAGAACGCGCTCCTATGGATTACAAGGAGGTCATCAGGATCTCAAGGCAGGTGGCGTCAGCGCTCAGCCTTGCACACAAGAACAATATAATCCACAGGGACATCAAGCCGCATAACATCATGATCACAGACGACGGGACCGCCAAACTCGGCGATTTCGGTATCGCAAAGGCCATAAGCGACTCGACTCTGACAGAGACGAGCAAAGTCATAGGTTCTGTCCACTATTTCTCACCTGAGCAGGCGAGAGGACAGTACGTCGACGAGAAATCAGACATCTACTCTCTCGGGATAGTTATGTACGAAATGCTCACCGGCAGAGTGCCTTTTGACGGAGACAACCCTGTCCAGGTAGCGCTCATGCACATAAACGACGATATCATACCGCCTTCGCAGATCGTGAGCGGGATACCGCCTCAGCTCGAGAAGATCGTCATGAAAGCGACGGATAAATTCCAGTCGAACCGTTACAGATCGGCTGACGAGATGCTCAGCGACCTTAACAATATAGATTTCGTCACGAACATGGTAGGAAATTCGGTGTTCGCGGCAAATGAGCCTGCACAGCAGCCTGTCCAGAACACTCAGCCTGCACCGGTCCAGGAGACACAGCCTGCACCCCAGCAGAGCAGCAGCGGAAACGGCAGAAAGAAAAAGAAGACAGGGAAGATCATCGCTATCGTCGCTGTGATAGCGCTCTGCGCACTCGCGGCAGCTTACGCTGTGCCTAAGATAATATCGAGCCAGAACGCAAAGAAAGAAGCAGCCGCAAAGGTCACAGTACCTGATGTAACTGAGAAGTCATACGAGAACGCGAAATCCGAGCTCGAAGATGCAGGTTTCGTGGTAGAGCGCGGCGATGACGTGAACAGTGACAGTGTAGATGAAGGCGATGTCGTTTCGCAGGATCCTGAAGGCAACACAAAGGCTAAGAAAGGTTCGACAGTAACGCTGACCGTGAGCGCCGGCTCCGAGACTGCAAGCGTACCTAATCTCGTAGGCAAATATTACAGTCAGGATACGTCTACGATCCTCAAGGATGCCGGATTCAATCTCGGCTACGTATCATACGAGAAGAGCGACGACTACAAGAAGGGCCAGATCATAAGCCAGGATCCTACAGGAGGAAGCACTGCGGCAAAGGGATCAGACGTCAAGATCGTTGTCTGCAGCGGCCCTAAGACAGAGAAATATTCTGTTCCTTCCCTCACAGGACTTACTGAGGAAGAAGCAGTAGCAAAGATAAAGAACGCCCACTTCAATGTCGGCGATATCACATTCGAAGAGAGCTCCGTATACGGCGAAGGCTACGTTATGTGGCAGCAGTACGCGGCAGGCAAGAAGCTCAAGAAGGGGACATCCATCTCCATCAAGATCAGCAAGGGATCCCCTGACAACAGCGGCGACAGCTCTTCCGGCAGCGGTGAATGACGCGCGGGCTGACATCACATGATCGGAACGATAATCAAGGGGATCGGCGGTTTCTATTACGTCAGGTCCGGAGACAATGTGTATGAAACGCGCGGAAGAGGCATTTTCAGGAAGACAGGTCTTACTCCTACAGTCGGCGATATCGTCGAGATAAGCGAGCTTCCTGAAGAAGGCAAAGGCGTGCTCGAGAGCATCAAGCCGAGGAAAAACATTTTTCACAGGCCGCCTGTTGCTAACGTGGAAAAAATGATCACGGTACTGGCTCCGTCTGATCCGGAGCCTAACTTCATGACCATAGACAAATTCCTCGTCATAGCCCTGAAAAACGGCTGTGACGCGGCTGTCTGCATCAACAAGGCAGACCTCGCAGGGAAAGATGATCTCGATGCTCTGAAAAAAAGATACGCGGCATTTCCAGTATTCGTGACTTGCGCAGCAAAAGGCGAAGGCCTCGATGAGATAATGGATTTCATCGGCACCGAAAAAGCGGCTTTTGCAGGTTCTTCCGGTGTCGGCAAGTCCTCGCTCGTCAACGCGCTTTCCGGCCGCGACGTGTCGGAAACGGGCGGTGTGAGCGCGAAAAACAGGAGAGGGCGCCAGACGACCAGGCACGTCCAGCTTTTTTCACTCGGGA
>JBJETC010000296.1:0-7230 GCA_051883115.1 Anaerovoracaceae bacterium | reverse complement strand
TTCGTGCTCGGCGGTTTTTCAAAGGGAGAAAAATCTCTCATGGAGACGGCCGTAGATACTGCCTGCGATGCCATAGACAGCTTCATCGCTGACGGCATCGACAAAGCCATGAACAAATACAATTCTAAGAGATCCGAGGGCAAATAATGGCAGAACGAGGTATCACAGGTATTTCAGGTGTGTCTGACAGCTGCTCTGCTTTCGTGATCTCGGAAATCATAAAGGAGAAGAAAGGTCAGAACTTCATCATCACGGCGACAGAAAGCGCTGCGAGGAAGCTAGCTGAAGACCTTTCTTTTTTTTCAGGCAGAGAAGTAATGACGATGCCTGAAGAGACCCACATGTTCGTGGATTTCGAGGCGAGGGACAACGGCCCGCTCATAAAGAGGCTGACTGCGCTCAAGGCTCTGAGGAGCGATGATGACTGTATCGTCGTGGCGCCTGTCAGCGCGGCGATAAAGAAGATCCTGCCGCACGCTGTTTTTGACAATAAAAGGATAACGCTCGAGGTCGGCGGGGAGACGAGTCCGGAAGCTCTGAAAAAAGCGCTTGCAGACATGGGCTACGAGCGTATGACGATGGTGGACAGCCCGGGCCAGTTCAGCATAAGGGGAGACATAACGGATGTCTTTGTCCCTGAACAGGATGAGCCGTTCAGGATAGAGCTGTACGACACGGAAGTCGATTCGATAAGGACGTTCGACCCGGCGACGCAGCGTTCGATTGAAAACCTGAGGACATGCACGATCACGCCGGCCGAGGAGATCGTAGCCGACGAAGAAATAAAGGAGCATGCTCTCAGAAAAATAGAGCGAGCATATAATAACGCGGCTAAGAACGCGCGGAAAAAAGGCGGGGATGAAGGCGATGAGACGGCTGAAGCCATCCTTGACAGGCTTGATGTCCTGAAGGACTACATAAGCAGCATGTCTAACGCCCAGCTCATAGAAAATTACATAGGGTATTTTTACGATAAGCCCGAATACGCCTGGGAATACATGACTTCGGGCCGCATTTTCGTTAACGACCCTGACAGGATCGTAGAGTACCTCAAGGCCAGGGACGAAGAGATGCGTCAGGACTTCGAGATCCTCCTCGAGAGGGGAAAAGTCGTGAAGGAAGACGCTGACTCGCTGTCAGGCCTTGATGATTATATGGGCGTCTACAGGAAGGAGCCCGTTTATGTCCTGACGCCGTTCCCGAAGATGGTGGGAGGCGTCGAGTCGTATGCGGAGATGAAGGATCTCCACAGCCGCCAGATGGCTTCGTTCAACAGCAGGATGGACGTGCTGGAAAACGAGCTTGCTTCATATATAAAGAACGGCTATGACGTGACCGTGACGGCGGCGACCGAAGAGCGAAGAGACAATCTCGAGGATTTCCTCGACCATGCCGGCTTCGCGGGGAAAGTCAGGGTCGTCGACGGATCGCTTTCCAACGGAGTCGATTTCCCGGAGAGAAAGATCTGCTACATAAGTGACAACGACATCTTCGGAGGCAAGCGTTTCAAGAAAAAGCGCAGACGCAGGGAGAATTCCGAGGACAGCGCCGGGAGGCTCGAGAGCTTCACCGACCTTCACGCGGGAGACTATGTCGTTCATGAGATCCACGGAATAGGTAAGTTCCTCGGCATCGAACAGATGAAGGTCGATGACAAGACGAGGGATTACCTCAAGATAAAATACGCCGGGAACGACATGCTCTACGTGCCTATAGAGCAGTTCGACATAGTCCAGAAATATATTGGAAACGAAGGCGTCCCGCCGAAGATGAACAAGCTGGCCGGGAACGAATGGCGAGCCGTCAAGGCGAGGGCCAGGGCTTCGATAGCCGACATGGCTGACGAGCTTATAAAGCTCTATGCCGAGCGCGAGGCGAAAAAGGGATTTGCTTTCGGTCCTGATGATGACATGCAGAGGCTGTTCGAGAACAGTTTCCCTTATGTAGAGACAGACGATCAGCTGAGGGCGTCTGAAGAGATAAAAAGGGACATGGAAAAGCCTACAGCCATGGACAGGCTGCTGTGCGGCGATGTCGGCTTCGGGAAGACGGAAGTCGCGGCGCGCGCTATATGCAAATGCGTCCTGAACGGCAAGCAGGCGGCTTTGCTCGTACCGACGACACTCCTCGCGAGCCAGCACTACTATACGTTAAAGGAGCGTTTCAGCGGGCTCCCGTGCAATGTCGAGATGCTTTCGCGCTTCAGGAACGAGTCCGAACAGAAAAAGATCGTGGAAGGCGTGAACGACGGCAGCGTAGATGTTATAATCGGCACGCACAGGCTTTTGTCAAAAGACGTAAAGTTCAAGGACCTCGGCCTCCTCGTCGTCGACGAGGAACAGCGTTTCGGCGTAGCGCATAAGGAAAAAATAAGGAAGCTTAAGAGCAACGTGGATGTCCTCACGCTCTCGGCCACACCGATACCGAGGACCCTCAACATGTCGCTCTCAGGCATACGTGACATGAGCGTGCTTGAAGAGCCGCCTGAGGACAGATATCCTGTCCAGACTTACGTCACGGAAGAGGATGACGGCCTGATAAGGGAAGCCATCACGAGGGAGCTCGACAGGGGCGGCCAGGTTTTCGTCGTTTATAACAGAGTTAACGGGATAAGCAGGGTCGCTGACAAGATCAGCACGCTCGTGCCTGAGGCGAGGATCGGCGTGGGCCACGGCAGGATGGGCGAGCAGCGCCTTGAAGATGTCATGCTCGCTTTTACCGAACATGAGACTGACGTGCTCGTCGCGACGACTATCATAGAATCCGGCATAGATATAGGCAACGCGAACACCATGATCGTGCTCGACGCGGACAGATACGGCCTGGCTCAGCTTTATCAGCTGAGAGGACGAGTCGGCCGCACGAACAGGATAGCTTATGCCTACCTGATGTACAGGAAGGACAAAGCCCTGAACGAGGCGGCTCAGAAGAGGCTGAGGGCGATACGCGAATTCACCGAGTTCGGATCGGGCTTCAAGGTCGCGATGAGGGACCTCGAAATAAGGGGCGCCGGGAACCTTCTCGGCGGTGAGCAGAGCGGCCACATGATGAATATCGGATACGAGCTCTACTGCAAGATCATCGACCAGGAGGTCAAGAAACTCAAGGGCGAGAAGATAGCAGACGAACCTGAGGATATTTCAATAGAAATTCATGTTGCAGCCAACATTCCGGACTGGTATATTGATGACGAATCGGTTAAACTGGACGTGTATAAAAAGATCTCGGGTATCAGGAGTGCTTCGGACGAGGACGACATGTATGACGAGCTTACTGACAGGTTCGGCGACGTCCCGAAGGAGACCGTCAACCTCATGAAGATGTCCAGGATCAGGGGGCTTGCTGAGGAGCTCTCTGTCAACAGGATATATGAGCAGGCGGGGCGTGTCATTTTTTCATTTGATGAAAAAAATCCGCTGAAGCCTGAGAATATAATAAAAATAAACGAAGTCTTCGAGGGGAAGGCTTTTGTCAATGGCGGCTTAAAGCCGTACATAAGCATCCCGTGCAGCAGGACGGCCGACAGGCTGGACGATTCTATCAAGCTGCTTGACGTGGTGAAAGGAGAAGCAAATGCTGTTTAAGAACATCACAATTCTCGATGAAAATCTCGATGTAAAGGAAAACATGTACGTCGCGACGAAGGACGACAGGATCGACTACATTGGAAAGACGATGCCTCCGAGTTACACTGGCGACGTATACGACGGAAAAGACAGACTGCTCATGACAGGTTTTATAAACGCCCATGCTCATTCAGCCATGACGCTCATGCGCGGTTACGGGGAAAACATGGTGCTCCAGGACTGGCTGGGCAAGAGGATCTTCCCGTTCGAGGCGAAGCTCACGAGCAAGGCCGTTTACTGGGGGACACTTCTCGCGATGGCTGAATCGCTCAGGTTCGGTATCGTTTCGTCATCCGACATGTATTTCTTCATCCCTGACATCGCAAGGGCAGTCATAGACAGCGGCGCGAAGAACAACATCTCCAACGCCGTAGTCCTCAAGGAAGGTGTGGCGTTCGAAGACATGCCTGAGATAAAGGAACTTTCTGTAGCAAAGAAAGTCTTTGACGGCTGTGAGAACGGCAGGATAAAGATAGACTCCAGCCTTCACGCCGAGTACACGACGAACGAGGAGATAGCGAGAAAACTCGCTGACCTCACACGCGATCTCGGACTCAACATGCAGGTGCACGTAGCTGAGACGAAGAAGGAAACTGAGGAGTGCAAGGAGAGACACGGCGGCAGGACGCCTGTTAAATACCTCGCTGACTGCGGTATCTTCGACACGAACACGACGGCAGCGCACTGCGTATGGCTCGAGGACGAGGATTACGATATCCTCCGCGACAAGAAGGTCACGGTAGCGACGAATCCATGCAGCAACCTCAAGCTCGCGAGCGGCATCTGCGACAGCGCGAAGCTTCTCGACAGGGGCATTAACCTTGCGATCGGGACTGACAGCGTAGCAAGCAACAACAGCCTTAACTTCATCGAGGAGATAAAGGTCCTCGCCCTCGGCGCGAAAGTCAGGGCAAACGACCCTACAGTCATCACTCCGAAACAGGCTCTCTATGCTGCTACGAAAGGCGGCGCCATCGCTCAGGGCAGAGACGACTGCGGTGCGCTCAAGGTCGGAAACAGGGCTGACCTCATCATGCTCAGGACAGATGTCCCTAACATGCACCCGATCCACAACGCGCTCAACAACATCGTATACTCCGCATCAGGAAGCGATATCGTCATGACGATGGTCGACGGCAAAGTCCTCTATGAGAATGGTGAATACAAGACTATCGATATAGACAAAGCCGTTTACGAGACTGAAAACGCGACTAAAGAGATCCTCAGCCAGCTGTAGGTATCGTACTGAAAGGTAGAAAATGGCGGAAGAGAAAATAGAAAATAACACTGAAAATCAGGATAAAGGACAGAAATTCATAAAAGGGGCCGCAGTGCTTGCGGCCTCTGGTCTTATCGTAAAGGTGCTCGGCGCTTTCTTCAGGATACCGCTGAGCAACTGGATAGGCGCCACGGGAATGTCGTATTACTCTGTGGCGTACAACGTCTACGGGGCGCTCCTGGTGTTTTCTACAGCGGGAATGCCTATCGCGATATCGAGGAAAGTCTCGGAGCATCTGGCTGTCCATGAGTACAAGGCGGCCAGGCAGGTCCTTACGACGGCTCTGAAGATAATGTTCGTCCTCGGTGTCATATCATTTGCGATCTGCTTTTTCGGGGGAAAATATATAGCGGAGTTCATAAAGAATACCGGCGCGGAAATGGCGCTCAAGGCGATATCGCCTGCGCTGCTTTTTGTGCCTCTCTTCTCTGCGTTCCGCGGATATTTCAACGGAAGACAGAACATGAACCCGACGGCCCTTTCCGAAATATCGGAACAGCTCGTAAGGGTCATAGTGGGACTGACGCTCGCTTACACGCTGCTTAGCCGCGGACTCAAGGCATCGGCAGCAGGAGCTGCGTTCGGCGCTTCTGCCGGCTCGATCGCAGGCCTTCTCGTTATATCACTCATTTACCTTTTGAACCGCAGAGGCTTTGAAAGGCAGATAGAGAGGGGATCTCAGAAGGTCTACAGCACAAAGGCAGTCGCGAAGAGCATCATAGCGATCGCGATCCCTATAATCATAGGTAATGAGATATTCCCGTTCATGAACCTCATCGATACGGCGATGAGCATGAGAGTGCTCCAGAGCAGCGGATGGACCGCAGCGCAGTCGAAGTATCTCTACGGACTCCTGAGCGGTTTCTGCAGCCCTCTGATAGCATTCCCTCAGATCATGACACAGGCGGTATCGGTCAGCCTCGTGCCTTCGCTCTCCGGCAAGTACAAGCTCGGCGACATCGAGGACATGAGGGACAATATAAAGCTCGGATACAGGACGACGATGATCCTGGCTTTCCCGTGCGCTTTCGGACTGTTCTCGCTTGCTGAGCCTATCCTGAAGCTGCTGTATTTCCAGCAGCCGCAGAGCTGCCACGACGCTGCGCCGACACTCATGGTGATGTCGATCAGCATCATTTTCCTTGCTGTGATGCAGACGTCAACAGCGGTACTCCAGGCTATCGACAAGCAGATGATCCCTGTAAGGAACCTCGCCATAGGATGCGCGGGCAAGTTCGTCGTATCGTATATGCTTCTGAGAGTTCACTCGATCAACATCAACGGTACAGCGATAGGAACGATAGTAGCCTACATCATCGCGATGAGTCTCAATGCATACTATGTAAAGAAGTACACAGGCGTAAAATTCGACTACGGCCTCACATACGCAAGACCGCTTGCTGCATCGGCGATCATGGGCGGAGCTGCATACGGCATACACCTGCTCATTACAAAGGCCGCAGGCACAGGCATGGCAGGCAATACGCTCGCGACCGGCGTCGCTATCATAGCCGCCATCATCATTTACGCTGTACTCATTTTCGCGGTAAAGGCGATCAGACCGGACGAGCTCGAATATATGCCTATGGGTAATAAAATTTCCAGGATTGTTTCCCATTTTGTAAAGTAGGACGGGATAAAATAGTTGACAAAACCGTTGAAAAATGGGAAAATATCTAAAGTCAAATCATGCGGCGCCACTTTTAGAATGCCGTTCGCAATTATTTAAGGAGGAGTAAGATGAATAAAGCTCAACTCGTTGCAGCAGTTGCTGAGAAAACTAATTTTACAAAAAAGGATGCAGAAGCTGTTATCAATGCAGTTTTTGATACAATCGAAGATACTCTCGTAGCTGGAGACAAGGTTCAGCTCATCGGATTCGGTTCATTCGAGACAAGAGAGAGAAAAGCAAGACAGGGAAGAAACCCTAGAAAGCCGGAAGAAGTTATCAAGATCCCAGCTTCCAAGGCTCCTGTATTCAAGGCTGGAAAGGCTCTCAAGGACGCAGTTAACAAATAGGCTTTAACTTAGCACGTTTGCATTTGAGCTTATCATATAGCTGTAAAAGGAATTATTGGGGACAGCTTCGGCTGTCCCTGTTTTTATATCTAAAGATAAGAGCGAAAGTCGTAAATCATGAGAATAGATAAGTATCTTAAAATATCACGTATCATAAAGAGGAGGTCTGTCGCCAAGGAAGCGTGCGATATGGGACGCGTGACGATAAACGGCAGGACAGCCAAGGCGGGTTCCGAAGTGGAGCCGGGAGATGAAGTCCATATAGAGTTCGGAAACAGCTCTATAACGTTCAAAATCGTCTCCACG
>JBJETC010000295.1:0-7295 GCA_051883115.1 Anaerovoracaceae bacterium | reverse complement strand
GAGATGTATTATGCCCTTTGCCTTAGGGCACTGCTTGCCGTAGGCGTAGACGTGAGACATGACATCATGCCTTACTTCCTTTTCCCTGGCCTCAGCGACTTCGTAATTGATATCGTCCTTGTGGGCTTTCAGCTCTGCTATCTGCTCGTCCGTGATGTCGAGCCCGAGTTCCTGCTCGGCTTCGGCAAGAGCGATCCACAGCCTTCTCCACGTGCGGAACTTTTTCTCCGGCGAGAAGAGGTATTTCATCTCCTTGCTCGGATAGCGCTCCGACAGCGGACTTGTATAAACGGTTCTGTCTTTTTCAGGCATATTCTCGCACCTCGTTTATCTTTCAAAATAACGTTGATTTCTTTTTTATCACATGATCTTTATCGCGGGATCTTTATCGAAGCCCCCCGCGTGTCTTTGCCGCGGCCCGGGCTTCCCTTTTTCCCTTTCTACCACGTGCACTTGCTCGTGTTCGTCCAGATCCCGAGTTTCTCGGCCTTCTTGATGAGGTCTTCCCTGAAGTCAGGGTGAGCGATGTTGATGAGCATCTCTGCTCTCTCCCATGTCGACTTGCCCTTGAGGTTGGCTGCGCCGTATTCTGTAACGACGTACATCGTAGCTGATCTCGGTGTCGTGACGATCGAGCCCTCAGGAAGTGTAGGGTTGATGAGCGATGCTACGCTGCCGTCCTTGTTCTTCCTCGTGGAATGCAGGCAGATGAAGCTCTGGCCGCCTTCCGAGAGGTAAGCGCCGTGTACGAAGTCGAGCTGTCCGCCCGTTCCGCTGATCTGTCTCGGGCCTACCGACTCTGAAGCGATCTGGCCGAACAGGTCGAGCTGGATGCAGCTGTTTATGGAAACGAACTTAGGGATGTTCGCTACGTTCTGGACGTTATTTACGTAATCCGTAGGAGCTACGTAGCATACAGGGTTGTCATCTATGAAATCGTAGAGCTTCTTCGTGCCGCCGGCGAAACCGTATACGATCTTGCCAGGGTAGCATTCCTTGCTGCTCGTGATCTTTCCTGCGTTGTAGAGGTCAACATATGAATCCACAAGCATTTCCGTGTGTCCGGAGAGATCCTTGACGTCGGAATCAGCGAGCATCGTTCCTATCGCTGCAGGAAGTCCGCCGATACCGAGCTGGAGCGTGCTCCCGCTCTGGATCCTGTCTACTACGAACTCGGCGATCTTCTGATCTTCCGGTGTAGGATCCTTTGGAGGTATCTCAGCGAGAGGATGATTCGATCCCTCTACGATGTAATCAACATCGGCAATGTTGATAAAAGCGCCCTCGCCGAATGCTCTCGGCATGTTCTCGTTGACTTCGACAACGACCTTCTTGGCTGCTTTTCTCGCGCCCCACGCGTCAGCGACCTGAGGTCCGACGTTGAAGTTACCCCATTTATCCATAGGACCGACCTGCATGAACGCTATATCAAGATCTCTGCCGTTCGTGCCCCAGTAAAAAGGAAGCTCGTTGAAGAGCATCGGCATGTACCAGCAGCGTCCGGCCTTGTTCATGACTCTGTCAGCGCCGCTCATGTGAGCCGATATGAATTTTACCTGATCGTTCGAGTCAGATTCTTCGAACAGAGCGTAAGGCCCGTCGGTGATCGTGATGTTGTAGAAGACCTTGACGTCCTTGAGCTTCTTCGCGCGTTTCGCGAGAGCCTTGTCTATGTCGTACGGCGCGCCGCATCCTGTGGAATAATGGATGTTCATGCCGTTCTTGACGAGCGCGGCTGCCTTATCAGCTGTTATCAGCTTCCTGGAATACATTCTCGGAACAGATGAAATCTTGTACATGGATCTGTATCTTCCTTCCCCCGGACTACCGCTGTCCGGATTCCCCGGCATCACCGCCGGGTCAAAATCCAATTTTTTGAATTCTTTTTTCAATAGAAAGTAGTCAAACTTAATTCACCACAAACTTATTAAAATTATACTACTACGTACAGTTGAGGTCAAACTCGGCGGCGTCCCGTATACGTTGCAAATCGCGAATTCTCCGCTTGTTTTAGCAAGTTGCGGGTATTATTATATAGATAATAGTCTACATTATAAAAACACACATATATTTATGAAAGGAATTATCAATGTCTTTTTCTGACAGAAGATCAAGGACCCTCATTATCCTGGCCGCGGCATTCATCGCTGCCATGATCTGCTTTTTATCAGCACCAGATTCACACGCTTCATCGAGCCGCTATATGCTCAAGGTGAATTCCAGGAGGAACGTCATCACGGCATATCAGAAGACAGGCGGCAAATGGAAGCCTATCCGCGCGATGCTCTGCTCTTGCGGGACAGGCGGCTACGGCCCTGACGGCCTCAACTACAGCACCATATCCGGCACATACAGGACAGGCAGCAAGGCACGCTGGCTCCACATGCGCCTCAACGGCGTCGACGACTACGCGCAGTACACCTCGCACGTTTACGGCGGCGTCTACATCCACGCAGTATGGTACTATCATCCATACCACTCAGCGCAGGCGACAGCCGAATACAACAAGCTCGGCAGCAACGCGTCACACGGCTGCATCAGAGTCTCGACCATGGACGCGAAGTGGATCTACGACCACTGCCCGTCAGGCACGATCGTAAAAGTCTACAGGAGCAGCAAGTCAGGCCCTCTCGGCAAGCCAAAGCCAGTCAGGAACCCGTCCGGCAGCCTCATGTCATGGGACCCGACCGACCCTGCAAAGGGAAACCCGAACTTCAGGATGCGCAGGACAGTGATAAAGGTGAGCAGCCGCAAGAAAAAGACTTACCAGTACGGCTCCAAGTTCAGCGCCTTCTCGGGAGTCCGCGCCAGAGACACCAACGCGAACATGAACGTTTCATCCTGGCTCTCCGCAAAATACTACAAGTATTCAAAGGGGAAATACCGCAGGATCAGTCATTTCTCGACGAAATCGCTCGGCACATACAAGGTCGTCTACAGGACCTCGAAATACCATTATGCGCCGTCAGGCTCAAAGACCTTCAAATTCAAGGTAGCTGACTACTCGACGCCTGTAATAAAAGGCGCGAAGGACGTCACAGGCGAGACGGGCACATATGACCTTTCGGCAGGCATCACAGCCAGCCAGAAGTCAGCGTCACTCACGGGCAGAGTCATCGTCACAGTAAAGAAAGACGGCAGATACCTCGTTAAAAACGTTTCGCTCAGGAGCGTGAAATCGTTCGACTTCACCGAGCCGGGCACGTACACCGTATATTACAAGGCAGTGAATAAGTACAATAAGAAAAAGTACAGGATCGTCCACGTCACGTACACGATCACAGCGCCTGCAGAGCCCGAGACGCCTGAAACGCCAGCCGGTTCATCAGGAACAGCGGCAGCGTCAGTGACAGCGTGACATGCAGTCTTCAGAAATAAAATCGAGAAAAGATAAAAAACTTCATGGAGATAAAGCGCTAATGTGGTAAAATACAGGGGTGAAATATACCATCACATCAGCTTTTTACAAAGTCACAAAGGGATAATAAAAGGGGTAAAAATGAAGACAATCAAGAAGGCTCAGCCATATACAGAGCAGGACAAAGCGGACCTCACGAAGACCGTCGCCGGCATGATAGCAGACGTAAGGTCGAGAGGCGACGAAGCCCTGAAGGAATACGGGCAGCGTTTTGACGGCGCCGTCCGTGACACATTCAGAGTATCGAAGGAAGAGATACAGGCAGCATACGACAGGATCAGCGATGAAGATCTCGACGACATGAAGAAAGCGCTATCTAACCTCAGATCATTCGCCGAGGCCCAGCGCGCCGCGATCAGCGAAGTAAAGGACTTCAGCCCGATGCCGGGGATATATCTAAGCCACAGGATCATCCCGATAGAGTCTTGCCTGTGCTATGTCCCGGGCGGAAGGTTCCCGCTCTATTCTTCAGCGATGATGCTCATCACACCTGCGAAAGTGGCAGGCGTAAAGCGCGTATGCGCTGCAAGCCCTGTCGAGCACGGCAAGACGACTGTGAATTACAAGACGCTCGTCGCGATGGATCTCGCCGGAGCTGACGAGATCTACGGTGTCGGCGGAGCCCAGGCGATAGCAGCTTTCGCGTACGGGACCGAACAGATAAAGCCTGTCGACCTCATCGTAGGCCCGGGCAACAGGTTCGTCGCAGAGGCAAAGCGCCAGTGCTACGGACAGGTCGGGATCGACTTCGTCGCAGGCCCAACTGAGCTTCTCATAATAGCCGATGACAACGCCGATCCATCCGTGATCGCCGCCGACATCCTCGCTCAGTCAGAGCACGACGTTAACGCAAAAGCCGTCCTCCTGACAGACAGCGAAGACTTCGCGAACGCTGTTATAAAGGCGGTCGAAGACGAGCTCTCATGGCTCCCGACGGCGCACATCGCGAAAGAGTCATGGGAAAACAACGGCGAAGTCATGATAGTCGACGGCTTCGATGAAGCGGTAGAGTTCGCAAACGACTTTGCCCCTGAACACCTCGAACTCAACATCAGGAACGCCGAGGACATAGCAGACGGGCTCGTAAACTACGGTTCGCTTTTCATCGGCCCTAACACGGCCGAGGTATTCGGCGACTACGCTTCAGGCACGAACCACACACTCCCGACGCTAAGAGCCTCAAGATACACAGGCGGCGTCTGGGTCGGGAAATTCCTCAAGGTCGCTACGAGCCAGACCATGACAAAGGAAGGCGCTTCGAGCATCGCTCCTCTCGTGAAGAGGCTCGCTGAGGGCGAAGGTCTCCTCGGCCACGCCGAAGCCGCAAAGAAGAGGATCTGAGGAAAATGTCCTGATACCCGGATATCAAGAACAGATAAATACGGATAAAAATGAAAATCTCCTGCGGTGCCGCCGCAGGAGATTTTTTGCAGAAAAAAACGCCGCACGGAATGTGCGGCGAGTGATGATCTTCAGATCGTATCCAGGCGATCAGTCAGCGTCGTAAGGGAGAAGAGCTACAGTTCTTGCTCTCTTTACAGCCTTTGTGATCTCTCTCTGATGCTTCGCGCATGTGCCTGTGACCCTCTTAGGAAGGATCTTGCCACGCTCTGTAACGAAGTTTCTGAGCTTTTCTACGTCTTTGTAATCTATAACTGCGTCTTTGTCAGCGCAGAACTGGCAGACCTTTTTTCTCCTAGGACCGCCGCTGAATCTCTTTCTGTTGTTATCCATTATCAACTTTCCTTTCCCGGCTTTATCCCTTAGAACGGGATATCCTCTTCAATTGCTTCAAAATCTTCAGGCATGTCCTGATCAGCAGAACTGCCGCTGCCTGACGGCGCATTTCCGTAGCTGCCGCCTGATACAGGCTGGCCCGCATTACCGCCGCGGTTCTGATACTGGCCGCGGTCCTGATAATCGCCGTAATCCTGGCCTCCCTGGCCCTGTCTGTCTCCCCATTCAAGGAATTCGACTCTGTTGGCAACGACATCAGTCGTATATACAGTGTCACCGTTCTGATTCTTGTAGCTTCCGGTCTGGAGCCTTCCGCTCACACAGACGAGTCTTCCCTTCTTGAGGTACTTCTCGCAGGTCTCTGCCTGTCTTCCGAAAACCGTGATCCTCGGGAAATCTGTCTGCTTTTCCTGTCCCTGTCTCGTCGGTCTGTCGACTGCGAGATTGAACGTAGCGACAGCCATCTGAGTGTTAGATGTGTATCTGACCTGAGGGTCTCTTGTCAGTCTTCCTATCAATATAACACTGTTCATATCCGTTCCGCCTATTTCTCGTCTTTATTGACAATAATGTGTCTCATGACGCTGTCTGAGATCCTGAGTCTTCTGTCGAGTTCCTTCGGCAGTGTAGGCTCAGCCTGGAATTCTATAACTACGTAGTATCCCTCTGACTTTTTCTCGATAGGATAAGCGAGTTTTCTCATTCCCCAGATGTCAACGTCACCAACCTCGCCGTTCTGCGCGATGATAGACTTAACTGTCTCTACAGTCTCGTTCTTCTTTTCATCGTCAAGAGCAGGGTCGATAATGAACATCAACTCATAATTTACCATACTTTTCACCTCCCTGTGGACATTAATGGCGCCATTTCTCATGGCGCAGAGATTTGTAGGATGAAATTTCCTAAAAATTCACTCAAATATTATATACGCCGCGGCTGTCAAAATCAAGAGAAAAATACAAGCCCGCGCCGGCAGATCACCAGCACCAGCTGATTTTCTCGTCCGACCAGTTCCCGTAGAACTTCCTGCCGTCTACTATGCGGTAAGCCCTGACGTAAAAAATGTAGTAGACTCTCTTTTTCTTTATCCTTATCTTCTTCGAGGTCCTGCTGCCGCCTTTTACAGTCACATTCCTGTCAGCCCAGTATCCGCGGCCGTAATTTATCTGGTATCCGTCAGCGTTCTTTATCTTTTTCCAGCGGACAGTGACGCAGCCCCTGCCGGACTTCGGCTTTCTCTGGGTGACTTTCGCGACACGGCGTCTCGCCTTGTAAGCTTTGTAAACGCGGTCATACTCCGCCTTCGCGGCGGTGCGTTTTTCCGCGGCGTCTTTCGTGAACTCTGTCAAAGCCTCATCGAACTCATCGACTGTGAGGTCGTTCGTGCTCCCCGCGCCGACATCCATCGCGGAAACCTTGTCGTTGTAAGTGAGCCCGACTGTCTCCGCCTCCGGATGGACGACATGGAGGTAATGGCCGACCTTTTGATAATCAGCATTCGGATCCGCGTCGTAGATCTCTTTTTCCTCTGTGTACCATCCGTCCAGAGGATCTTCGTATCCGGAAGCGAGGTTCTCGCCGAAAAGGTTCGACGGAGAGCAGATGTCAGCCTCGAAGAAATCATGCCATGATGTATATGTGTAGACATAGCCGCTGAAAGCGGAATACATGACGAGGTCAGGGTCGATCTTTACGGCTGATACGGAGCCGTACGCGTTGTCGGACCTGGCGCGGAGCTTATTGATCTCGCGCGTGAACTTGACCGATTTCTTGAGGTTGTCTGTCTTCAGAGCGGATCTGACGAACTTGTCCAGCCCTTCGTCCGCGTACTTTGACATGGCTCCGTCCTGCTCCATCGCGCTCCTGATCGTCGCGAAGTCCTGCCCGGCTGAAGTCATGCCGTTCAGAAAATCGAACCCCAGAGCCTGATATTCGCTGTCAGCTTGTTTATATGCGTTTTTCGCCGCTTTGAGCGCCTCGGTATCTGTCGAGGCCGAAGCTGCCGCTGTGACTGCCGTCTTCGCGCTCCCTGTATCCGCGAACGCTCTGCCGTCCTGAGACAGAGCAGGCGCGGCCATGCCGGCGGTCAGCGCGACAGCAGCCGCCAGTGCCAGTATCCTTTTGCCAAACTTGAACTTCA
>JBJETC010000294.1:0-7332 GCA_051883115.1 Anaerovoracaceae bacterium | reverse complement strand
ACTCGTGAACAGCTTCTGCCCACTCCTTTATCTGATCGACAGTAAGAGCTTTTCTCCAGGCGTAGCCTGTCGAGCGCTGGACGCAGACCATCTTTGTCCTGCTGTCTATTGCTTTTTTTACGCCTTCTATATCTATGGAGCCGTCAGGCAGAAGATCGACCTGATCGTACTCGACGCCGTACTCCCTGAGGGATCCCATCCCGGAACCTGTGATGCCTATGACCTCCTGGAGCGTGTCATAAGGCGCGCCGCTGCAGTAAATCATTTTATCGCCCGGCCTCAGGATCCCCATGAGCGTGATCGCGAGAGCATGGGTGCCATTCACGATGTTCGGTCTCACGAGAGCAGCTTCAGTGTGAAAAACAGAAGCGTATATTTTCTCGAGTGTCTCGCGGCCGGCGTCGTCATAGCCATAGCCTGTATTCCATGCAAAATGAGTGTCAGCGACCCTGCTGTCCTGGAACGCTTTCAGGACCTTGTACTGATTGTATTCCTTTATCGCGTCAAACTCGGCGAACCTGCCGCTGAGCTCTGACTCGCAGCGTCTGACGTAGTCCATTACTTTCTTATCTATATGGAATCCACTGCTCAGAAAATTTTCGGTTTCATTATTTATGTCTTTCTTCATCATCTGCTCCTGTGTGCTTTTTATCATTATCTTCCTGATTTCCGGCTTCCTGACTTCCGGCGGCCGCGTCCGCAGCGCCCTCTGTGTCCGGCAGCCCTTCCCTTCTCTCGAGCTCCCACTCCATGTTCTTTACAAGGTTCCGCTTGACGTTCGTGCTCCGCTTCGCGTATATCTGGGTCGTTGTGACCTGCTCGTGGTCGAGGAGAGCAGCTACATCGTATATAGAGTCGCCGCGGCCTATAAGGCTCGTGGCAGCTGTAGCTCTCAGCTTATGAGGGCTGTAGCCGGAATCCCTCGTCGTGTTCAGGGCTATAGACGTGTATTTTTTAACTAGCTGCCTGATCTGGCGGGTCGTCATCCTTTTGCCCTGGAGCGAAAGGAAAAGCGCGTCCTTGTTCTCCTCATCGAGCATGTCCTCGCTCATGCGCTCATTGTTGATGTAGTCTTTCACGACCATCTCGACCGAGCGGTTTATCGGCATCAGCGATTCCTTGCCGCGCTTCCTGTATATCTTGAATTCGCCGCGGCTGAAGTTGAATGTCGAGACGTTGAGCTGCTGGAGCTCGGAAAGTCTGAGGCCGTACGTCAGGAAAAGGATGAGAATGGCTTTGTCCCTTTTCTTCGTCTTGTTCCAGTAAGAGCGTTCGTGCTCTGTCAGCCCGGTGCCGTTGGAAACAGCGTCGAGCATGACCATGACCTCGTCGTCCTGCAGAGCTTTGACCTCGCTCTCCTCACGCTTCGGGACTTTTATCGGGTCGAAGCCGTCCGTGATGTTCTTCGGGAGCAGCTCGTCCCTGTAGAGCTGCCTGAACATGACGGATAGCGACGATCTCTTGCGCGCGAGTGTCTTGTTGTTATTTTCATAAATGTAGTCGTACTTGCCCGATGTCACTTTGTACCTGCGGCAGTAATCCAGGAACCTGTTGACATCAGAGGCTCTCACGTTCCGCAGCTCGTCGAGCGTTATGCCGCCTATATCCTCGGCCGACGACAGTCTGCCCGGGCCGGTCATATATTCAAAGAAGAATTTTATATCGTGAAGGTATGCGAGTCTGGTTGAAGGCAGGACATTCCCCCTGAGATAAATAAAAAATCCGGACAGAAAATCCGGCATTTCCTTTTCTATTTCCTCGCATTTGAGGAATATCTCGTTCTCCTTTTCTACTATATTATCCGGCTTGCTGCTGTGATTAGATGTTTTTACCTTGATTCGAGCCATTTAATGATATCCTCCAGACATTCCTGCTCGCTCCCGTAATCAGATATGTTGAACCATTTCATGCCGGGCGTCCTGCGGAACCACGTGAGCTGGCGCTTCGCGTAGTGCCGCGAATTTCTCTTGACGAGACGGATAGCCTCATCGAGGTCATATTCCCCGTTCAGATAGTTAATTACTTCCTTGTAGCCGATGCCCTTCATGGATATGTCGTCGTCCGTAAGGCCCATGGCCATAAGGTTTTTCACTTCATCGACGAGGCCCGCATCGAAAATGGCTTCTGCCCTCTTATCTATCCTGTTATAAAGTTCATCTCTGTTCCTGTCAAGGCATATGAGAACAGGATCGTAAAGATCGTAAGGCGTAAAAGCGTCCGACATCGCCCTGATACCGCTTCCCTGCCTCGCCGCCTCGAGAGCACGGATCACCCTCTTGACGTTGTTCGGATGGATCCTTGCGGCCGCTTCGGGATCGACACTCTCAAGCTCTTTATAAAGCGCCTCAGGTCCTTCATCATCTGCCTTAGCGTAGAGCTGTTCCCTGTACTTGCTGTCAGCAGGCGGCGCTGAAAAATCCATGTCGTATATCACGGAATAGAGATAAAGGCCTGTGCCTCCCGTGAGAAGCGGTGTCCTTCCTCTTGACGCTATGTATTCGCAGGCTTCGCGGGCAAGGCTCTGATATTTAGCGACAGAAAAAGGTTCTCTCGGGTCGATCATGTCGACGAGATGGTGAGGCACCTGGCTCCGCTCCTCTTCTGTCGGCTTCGCGCTCCCTATGTCCATGAATCTGTAGAGCTGCATGGAGTCGCAAGAAACGATCTCGCAGCCGAACTTTTTCGCTATTTCGAGCGAGAACATGGTCTTTCCGACGGCGGTCGGCCCTACCAAAGCTATTATCTTTATCTTTCTGTCGTTATTCTCCATTTACTACTGAATTCTCTTGAAAAATGTCTCTATCCTGTATTTCGAAAATCTTATGAATGTCGGCCTGCCGTGCGGGCACGAGAACGGGTTCCTGCACTTTGAAAGCTGTTTTATCAGCGACACCGCCTCATCCATTGAAAGGACATCGTTCGCTTTCACAGCGCCCTTGCATGAACGCATTATCAGCTTGTCAACGACGACCTGGTTCCATCCTCTGTATTCCGGCTGCTGCGATATATAATCTCTCGCGAATGATTCCGCCTCCGTGATCGTCATATACGCCGGTATTTCCCTTATTATAAGCGTATTCGGACCGAACTGCTCTATTGAATATCCCATCGATATCAGAGGTCCTGTGATCTCGTCTATGCCTTCCATCTGGGAAAAAGGAACATCGATAGTCACAGGCGTAAGAAGAGGCTGCACTGCCTTTTCTCCTTTGAGATAAGAAC
Source organism: Anaerovoracaceae bacterium (assembly GCA_051883115.1). Taxonomy (GTDB): domain Bacteria; phylum Bacillota; class Clostridia; order Peptostreptococcales; family Anaerovoracaceae; genus Aminicella. Next base: position 4,110 of record JBJETC010000294.1, on the reverse strand, counting down.
TTACGAGCTTTTCGTACCTCACACGTTCATGTGCGGCGTGCTGATCTATCAGATAAAAATCATCTCCCGCTGTTGCCGTTATATACGTGTCGAATATTATGTCCCTTACATTCAGATCAGAAAAATCAAAAGGCCTTGTTTCAGGATATAGGTCGAATGGCAGATTTTCTCCTCCTGCGTATGCGGCATGATCTGTTTCCGCCTGTTTCGATTTAGTGTCTGATACGTCGTTTTGGTTAACCATATTTTTATTTAGGTTAACACTGCTATTATCTTCAAATTTTCCGTCCGTATCATCAGAGATCGAGGTTTGTCCCGATCCATTTTTATCCTTGAAATCAATAGATTCCTGGACGACATCCTTTTCTTTCAGGATTCTATTCTCGGATTCCCTTTTAGTAGACAATAATTTATTTATTGTCTCTTTATCGATTTCCTTCTCTTCAGTCGATTTTTTCTGTTCAGTATCTTTTTCTTCTTTATTTACAAAGTAATCTGTAAAATCTATGACCGCTTTGTCCTCGGCGAGCGCATTTCTCACCGCGTTTTCGACTGCCGATATGACAGACTGTTCGTCGTGGAACCTGACTTCCCTCTTGTTAGGATGGATATTCACATCGACATCCGCCGGATCAACGTTCACCATGATGAAAGCGACCGGGAAACGGCCCTCGAACAGCCTTTCCCTGTACCCTTTGGAGATGCCTTTTTCTATGACCTTGCTGTCGACTACCCTGCCGTTTACGAAGAAAAACTGTTCTCTCCTCGAAGGTCTCGAAAGGCTCGGCCTCGAAATATAGCCGCTCACTTCGCATGACTCGCTGCTGTAAGACAGAGGTACGAGATCATCGTATTCCCTGCGCATGTAAACGCTGTCTATCGTGCTTTTCAGGTCGCCTGAACCTGTACTTGTAAAAAGTATCTTCCCGTTGTTTATCATCTGGAATTTGACGCTGCAGAACGACAGGGCCATCTCAGATACGAAGTTTATGATCTGTGCGCTCTCAGCGGCGTCAGACCTCAGGAATTCGCGGCGTGCCGGCGTGTTGTAAAAAAGATCAGTCACGACTATCGTCGTTCCGTCAGGACATCCCGCAGCTGTATCTTCAACTGTCTGGCCGCCGTAGATCGTCAGGCGCCTGCCCGTTTTTTCATCCCGCGTCTTCGTTATCATCGTCGTGCGTGTCACCGCCGCGATGCTCGCGAGCGCTTCGCCCCTGAATCCGAGCGTCCCGATGCTCGCCAGGTCATTCACCTTTTCTATTTTACTTGTAGCGTGCCTCAGAAAAGCCGTGCCGACCTGGTCCTGCGGGATCCCGCAGCCATCGTCAGTTACGCGCATGTACGTCTTGCCGCCGTTTTTTATCTCGACGGTGATGGTGCCTGCGCCTGCGTCTACGGAATTTTCGACAAGTTCCTTTATCACCGACAGAGGCCTTTCTATGACCTCGCCGGCAGCTATTTTATCCGAAACACTTTTATCGAGTACTCTGATCATTTTATCTCCATTAATAAAAAGCTGCGGGCCTTATCCGGCTCCGTCAGCTTTGTTTCCTGTCAGCCATGCGCTTGAGCTCCTCAAGCAGCCTTATCGCCTCAGAAGGCGTAGTCTCCATGATGTCAATGTCCCTCAGCCTGTCAGCGATAGGGTCATCTTCGCTCATGACGAATGAAAGCTGCGTGCCGTCGCTGATAACACCGGCGTCAGGACCTGAAGACGCGCTGCTTCCCGCATCAGAGCCCGCGTCAGGAGTATCCTCTGCATCACCGGATGATGGAGCCTGGACACTCTCGGAAAAAGACTTCTCGGCCCTTTCGCTGCTTTCTCCCTGCTCGAGCCTCTCAAGCTTTACCTCAGCGTTATCGAGAAGTTCAGACGGGACACCGGCCAGCCTTGCTACATGTATGCCGTAGCTCCTGCTCGCCGGACCCGGAACTATCTTGTGCAGGAAAATGATGCTCCCGTTGTCGTCACTTACATCCACGTTAAGGTTCACAACGCCCTGGAGCTGATCTCCGAGAGCTGTGAGTTCGTGATAATGCGTGGCGAAAAGCGTCCTCACGTGGTATTTTTCCGAACAGAGGTATTCGACCGTGGCCCACGCTATAGAGAGCCCGTCGTATGTGCTCGTCCCTCTCCCTATCTCATCGAGGATGACGAGGCTCCTCGCCGTCGCGTTCCTCAGTATGTACGCAAGTTCGCTCATCTCGACGAAGAACGTCGATTCGCCTCTCGAGAGGTTATCTGAGGCGCCGATCCTCGTGAATATCCTGTCCACGACGCCGATCCTCGCCCTTGAAGCCGGTACAAAGCATCCGACCTGGGCCATGAGCACTATCAGCGCCGTCTGTCTCATATACGTTGATTTTCCGGCCATGTTAGGGCCTGTGATTATAAGCATGGACTCGTCAGAGCCGTTCATATACGTGTCATTCGAGACGAACATCCCCTGAGTCGTCGATTTTTCGATAACAGGGTGTCTTCCCTTTACGATCTCAAGCTCGCTGCTCTCATCGACTTCAGGCTTCACGTAATCGTTCCTGATGCTGACGTCGGCAAAAGACGCGAGCACGTCAAGAGCGGCGCAGGCACGGGAAACCGCCTGGATCTCAGGGATCCTTTTTTCCGCTGCGCTGCGCACATCATTGAATATATCGTATTCAAGCTTGTTTATCCTGGCCTCGCCGTTCAGCACGACACCTTCCATCTCCTTGAGCTTCGGTGTTATGAATCGCTCAGCCCCGACAAGCGTCTGTTTCCTAATGTAATCGTCAGGCACCATGTCGAGGTTCGAACGGCTGACTTCTATGTAATAGCCGAATACTTTGTTGAACCCTACCTTGAGATGCGTGATGCCTGTGCGCTCCTTCTCGCTGGCTTCCAGGCCGGCTATCCACGCCTTCGAATCTTTTATCGACAGCCTGTAATCATCGAGATCCTTGGAATAGCCAGGTTTTATGACTCCTCCGTCCTTGACCGTCATCGGAGGGTCTTCTACGACAGCGTTCCCGATGAGTTCCGAAAGGTCGGAGATGTCTGTCATCTGGCTCTCTATCCTCGAAAGATATTCCGCGTCAAGATCCTTAAGTGTGGATTTTATCCCAGGAAGAGCGTCTATCGATTTTTTCAGCGCGACGAGGTCGCGGCCGTTAGCGTTGCCCGATGCGATCCTCCCGCCGAGCCTCTCAAAGTCATAGACCTGCTTCAGCCCTTCTCTTATATCCGCGAGAGCCTTGCGGTCGTTTTTCAGTGTCTCTACAGCGTCGAGCCTTTCATTTATACGGGCCGCATCATTCAGAGGCTCCTTGAGCCACTTCTTGAGGAGACGGGCTCCCATGGCTGTCTCCGTCCTGTCAAGCACTCCGAGCAGAGAGCCCTGCGTTTTCTTGTCATAGAGCGTCTCTGTGATCTCAAGATTGCGGATCGTCGCCTTGTCGAGCGACATCGTGCTCCCGCGCTCGTAGAACCTGCATGTCACGATCTGTCCGAGACTCTGCTTCTGTGTCTCGATCAGATATCCAAGCAGCGCTCCGACAGAACTTATACAGCCTTCACGTCCGTCGATGCCGAGCGCAGTTTCAGACATCTGCCCGAACTGGCTCCTTATCGACTGTTCCGCCGTCCTGCGGGAAAAATACGAATCGTCAAGCTCACGCACGAACGCGCCTGTCGCCTGCGCCGTCTCTTCTTTCCCCGCGCTTTCGATGAATTCTCTGTTCGCGATGATCTCGCTCGGGTCTATTTTCACGAGCTCGTCGAGCGCATCGTCGACCGCGGTCTTCCCGCGCTCTTCAGTCGTGTAAAGCTCGCCTGTAGATATGTCGGAATATGAGATCGACATCAGGTCCTCAGCGAGGTAAACACACGCTATATAGTTATTTTCTTTTTCATTCAGGATCATGCTCGATGTGATCGTGCCGGGAGTCACGACGCGGATGACACCGCGCTTCACCATTCCCTTAGTCGTGGCAGGATCTTCGAGCTGCTCGCAGACAGCGACTTTGTAGCCGTTCTCAACGAGCTTCGCGATATACGAGTCAGCCGCGTGGTAAGGCACGCCGCACATAGGCGCCCTCTCCTCGAGGCCGCAGTTTTTCCCCGTCAGAGTC
>JBJETC010000293.1:0-7354 GCA_051883115.1 Anaerovoracaceae bacterium | reverse complement strand
CAGGGCTTTCTGGCGGGCTGTGTCTCTAAGCTCGGTCTTCGCTAACGCTCGACCTCGCTAAGAGACAACATGCCTCGACGTGTTTTGTGTAGGCGAAGTTCTCGTATGGCTTGAAATAGCTGACTTTGTAGCCGAGTGTGATGAACTGGGCGAGGTCCTGTACGAGTGTTTTCGGGTTGCATGATATGTACAGAATCTGCGGTACGCCATATGACGCGATCTTGGAAACGGCGTCGCGGCCCATGCCTGCCCTCGGAGGGTCGGCTATGATCACATCAGGTTTTTCCTCAGTGTTTTCAAGGGTTTTGAAGACGTCGCCGCATATGAAATCACAGTTCGTGATGCCGTTGAGCCTGACATTTTCCCTCGCCGCGTCCACGCTGTCCTGCACGATCTCGATGCCTGTCACGTGCGCGGCCTTAGAAGCCGCTATCTGGCTGATCGTGCCGGTCCCGCAGTAGAGGTCGAACACGTTTTTACTCGCGAAATCATCGAGCTGCGAAAGAGACTCAAGATACATCCTCTCCACAGCCTCCACATTCGTCTGGAAAAAAGAAAAGAGATTGACCTTGAACTCTAGGCCGCAGATCTTCTCCATGTACCAGCTGCGCCCTTCAAGCACACGAAGCTCGTCGCATGTAACTTTATCAGCTATGTCATCATTTATCGTATGGCAGACTCCGACGAGCATGCTCTCAAGGTCGAGCCCGTGAAGCATGTCGAGCCAGCCCTGCTCGTCGAACTCACCGTCAGACGACGTCACGATATTTACGAGCAGCTCATGCGTACGCTTTCCCTCACGGATCATGAGGTTCCTGAGCAGGCCTTCGTGCAGCTTCTTGTGATATTTCGGGTACCCTTTTTCCACGCAGAAATCGAGAGTCCCGCGGAGGATCTTGTTGAAGTCATCTGTCACGAGCATGCAGTCGTCAGTCGTTATGACGGACATGAACTGCTTTTTCCTGTGAAGGCCGAGGCAGAGGCTGCCTCCCCTGTACATGTCACCGAACGTATATTCCATCTTGTTCCTGTAAGCCGTTCTCGCGCCTTCAGGACAGCCTTCTATACTCTCGTATCTCTCAGGCTTTATCCCGGCTTCCGAAAGATAGCCGAGGATCTCACCCTCCTTGTTTTTCAGCTGATCATCATAGCTCACGCCCTGATACGAACATCCGCCGCAGATGCCCGCCCAGCGGCACACTCCGCCCTCGGAACGCGTCCTGCTTATTTCATCGAGCCTCTCAGGCGTAATATTTTTCGTAGAACTCATTTTTATACTCCGCGAACCTGTCCGCTTCTATAGCTTTCCTTATGTTTCTCATCATGCTGATGAGGAAGTAGAGATTGTGGGTGCTGAGGAGCATCGCTCCCATCATCTCGCCTGCTTTTATCATGTGGCGGATGTAAGCCCTGCTGTAATGCGTGCAGGTGTAGCAGCCGCACTCAGGATCGAGCGGCGTGAAGTCACGCTCGAACTTCGCGTTCTTGATGTTTATCCTGCCATGGCTCGTCGTCGCTATGCCGTGGCGCGCGATCCTCGTAGGCTCAACGCAGTCGCACATGTCGATACCGCGCTCGACAGCCTCGAACAGATAGTCAGGCGTGCCAACACCCATGAGGTATCTTGGCTTCTCCGCCGGCAGAAGGTCTACGCAGCCATCCATGACCTCGAGCATGAGCTCCTTCGGCTCTCCCACGGAAAGGCCTCCGATCGAGTATCCAGGAAGATCCATGTCTACGATCCTCTCAGCGCTCTCCTTCCTCAGGTCAGCGTACATGCCTCCCTGCATGATGCCGAAAAGCGCCTGCTTCTCAGGGTATCTCTGGGCGTCCTTGCATCTCTGGATCCACCTGCACGTGCGCCTCATCGAGTCTGTGATGTACTCCCTGTCAGCGGGGTAAGGCGCGCATTCGTCGAGCGACATCATTATGTCCGAGCCGAGCGACTCCTGTATCTCTATTGCTTTTTCAGGCGTCAGGAAATGACGCGATCCGTCTATGTGGCTCTGGAACTTAACGCCTTCCTCAGTGATCTTCCTCAGCTTCCCAAGCGAGAAAACCTGGAACCCGCCGCTGTCGGTGAGTATGGCTCTGTCCCAGTTCATATACTTATGAAGACCGCCTGCCTCCTCTATGAGCTTGTGTCCCGGCCTCATCCACAGATGATACGTGTTCGCGAGGATGATCTCCGCGCCCATGTCCTTCACCTGCTCAGGCAGCATCGCCTTTATCGCGGCCTGCGTCCCCACAGGCATGAAGACCGGTGTCTGTATGTCGCCGTGCGGTGTGTGGATCACGCCACGCCTCGCGCCCGTCTTTTCGTCCCTGTGGATCAATTCATAAGTTACAGCTGGTTTTGTCATTTCATCAACTCCCGTGAATTTCAATAAAATTTGTAACTTTACTATTTTACCATATTTCAGCATTTTAGCCACTGCTAAGCGATATATTTATGGCCTCGTTTATGTTAAACTGATATTTAAGCTTCATGCGCGGCCGTTCGGCCGTAATTACATTAAAAAGGTGAAAAAAATGGACATTTTGAATATCATTAACTCTATATTCCACACTGCCGCATTCGTGATCGGCGCGATCTTCATCGTGACAGGCGTCATCTCGCTCATCGTAAGCCTGTTCGAACGCGCTTCGTATAAAAGGAAAGCGAAAAAGGCCGCTATATCTGACGGGACAAAACGTATCGCAGTCATCACAGGCGCTTCCAGCGGCATAGGAAAACGCTACGCTCAGAAAGTCTCTGAAGACAGCGAAAGGTTCGGTGTCGACGAGATCTGGCTCATCGCGAGGAGAAAGGAAAAGCTCGAGCAGACGGCAGAAAGCCTGAAGCTCCCGTCCAGGATCATCCCTCTCGACGTCACAGCGCCTGAAGCGCCTGACCTGCTGAAAAAAGAACTCGGCGAAGCCGGGAACATCACTGTCACATTCCTCGCGAACTGCGCGGGCTTCGGGAAATACGGCTCTTCGCAGGAAGTCGGCCATGAGGAGGAATGCCGCATGATCGACCTAAACGATAAAGCCGCCATAACCGTGACAGATGTCATAGTCCCATACATGAGAGCAGGCGCGCGCATCGCCCAGATCTGCTCCGTCGCGGGATTCCAGCCTATACCTTTCTTCAACGCGTACGCAGCGTCAAAGGCCCTGCTCTATTCGTACAGCCGTGCTCTCAGGATCGAGCTCAGGAAAAAAGGCATAAGCGTGACAGCCGTCTCCCCTTACTGGGTATACGACACTGAATTCATAAGCACTGCCGCGGGCCAGGGCAAGAAACCTTTCATGTCGTCAAGATCCGAAAGCGTAGCCGGGATCTCGCTGCACGACATACGATGCCGCCACGCCCTCTCGACACCGGGGATCGTCTGCACGGCCGAAAGGTTTTTCGCGGGGATCATCCCTGACGAGCTTTTATCTTACATAATGCCTAAGTTCCTCTGATCAGATAAAGGAGAAAGATTTGACCACCACTGAAGACAGAAGAAAGATCTACATAGTAGAAGACGACCGCGTGATCTCTGACCAGATCGCGAAGCACCTCAGGAGCTGGGACCTTGATCCCGTGAAGGCAAAGGACTTCGGGAAGATAACAGATGAAGTAAGGGAGCTCTCCCCTGACCTCATCCTTCTCGATATCTCGCTCCCTTTCAGGAACGGATACCACTGGTGCGGCGAGATCAGGAAGTTCTCTAACGTCCCTGTCATTTTCATAAGCTCGATGTCTGACAACATGAATATCGTCATGGCGATGAACATGGGCGCCGACGACTTCATAGCGAAACCTTTTGACCTCGACGTGCTCGCGGCCAAAATACAGGCTCTCCTGCGCCGGGCGTATGATTTCTCCGGACACGGGGCAGAGAACGTCCTGACGGCCGGGGATGTCACACTCGACCTGTCAGGCGCCGAAATCTCATGCGGAGATAAAAAGGCGGAGCTCACGAAAAATGAGCTCAAAATACTCGAGACGCTCATGAGGCAGCGCGGCACCATAGTCAGCAGAGACAGGATAATGATGAAGCTCTGGGAGACAGACGATTTCATAGATGACAACACCCTCACCGTCAACATTACGCGTCTCAGGAAAAAACTCGCCGGTATAGGCGTAGAGGATCTTATCATCACGAAAAAAGGCATGGGCTACTACATCCCATCTGATGACAGCGGTGAATGACATGAAATATTATGTAAAAAAATATCTTCCGTACATTTTCATATGGGCCGAAGCCGCAGCGCTCTTCATTTTTCTCGGAGCTCTCGGCAGGATGCCGGCCACCGTCTGGAGATACGCGCTGCTCCTCTCTTTCGCGGTGCTCGCTATTTTCATCATATTAACAGCGGCAGTTGACTCGAGAAAGTCCGCCGCTATAATAGAACACCGCCAGTCCTTCCCCGAACAGGACCTCCCTCTCCCGGAAGCCTCGACCCCCGAGGAGAAAGAGCTCGACGACGCGCTCTCAGGAGTCCAGCAGTCACTCACGGAGCTCATAGACAGCACCGAGCGCGATAAGGCCGACATGCTCGATTATTACACGATGTGGGTACACCAGATAAAGACGCCGATCTCAGCCATGGAACTCCTCCTTCACGGCAAGGAAGGAAACGACGCGGACGAGATGCGTCTCGAGCTGAGGAACATCAGCATGTACGCCGACATGGTCCTGAGCTACCAGCGGCTGAAATCAAAGCAGACAGATTTCGTTTTCAGGCGTCAGCCTCTCGATGACATCATAAAAGGCGCTGTGAAGAAGCAGTCAGTTTTCTTCATACACAGACACATAACGCTCGATTTTTCCCCTACAGAGCTCAGCGTCGTGACCGATGAAAAATGGCTCGACTTCGTCATAGGCCAGATCGTATCGAACGCGCTTAAGTACACGCCGGACGGCGGGGTCGTGAAAATATACAGAAAAGACCCGGCCTCACCCGTTCTCGTCATAGAAGACAACGGCATCGGCATAAGCGCGGAAGACCTCCCACGCATCTTCGAACGCGGCTTCACCGGCGTCAACGGGCGGAGCGACAAGAAAGCGACCGGTATCGGCCTTTATCTCTGCCGCGAGGTCTTAGGCAGGCTCGGCTGCGGTATAAGCGCGGTATCGGCCGAAGGCAGAGGCACGAAGATCTTCATAACTTTTGACGACAGAAAATACATGTATGAATAAACAAGGGAACAGTCCCGGAGCGTGACCTTACAGCTTTGTAAGGTTCGCGCTCTTTTTGTAAGGCAGAGTTAAGGCAAAACCGCGGACTCTCTGCTACCATGGTACCTGGAAATGAAAACAGACAAAACCACGAACGATCAGGAGGAAGAAAAAGACAATGCCACTTTTAACAGTAAATGACCTGAAAAAAACATACACGACGCGTTTCGGCGGCAGCAAAGTCGAAGCTTTAAGAGGCGTCAGCTTCTCCGTCGAACAGGGAGAATTCACCGCTATCATGGGAGAATCCGGTTCGGGAAAAACGACGCTCCTCAACATCCTCGCTTCTCTCGACCGCCCGACGAGCGGCGAAGTCCTGCTCAGCGGCAGAGATATAACGAAGATCTCTGACAAGGGCATCTCCGTGTTCAGACGCGACCATCTCGGCTTCATATTCCAGGACTTCAACCTGCTGAACACGCTTTCCGTAAAGGACAACATAATGCTCCCTCTCATCTTAAAGCGTTCAGACGTCAAAGAGGCTGAGAAAAAGGCCGGCGCTCTCGCCGGAAAGCTCGGGATCTCGAACATCATGGAAAAATACCCTTATGAGGTCTCAGGCGGCCAGAAGCAGAGAGCAGCGGCAGCGAGGGCCCTCATCACAGAGCCTGAGATCCTGCTTGCCGACGAGCCTACAGGCGCGCTCGACTCGCACTCCGCCGATGTCCTCATGGACCTTCTCGCAGAGATAAACGGCGAAGGCCAGACGATCATCATGGTGACGCATTCCACGAAGGCCGCGAGCTATGCCGGCCGCGTCCTTTTCATCAGGGACGGTCGTATATTCCACCAGCTCATAAGAGGCGGAAGCACGAACGAACAGCTTTTCGCCGCCATAGCCGACACACAGACGATCCTCGCGGGCGGAGGTGAAAGACATGCATAGCAGCCTCGCTTTCAGGCTCGCGTCATCGAACATAAGGCGCGAGCATAAGTTTTACCTGCCTTACATACTGGCTTCAACAGGTATCGTGATGATGTTCTACATGATGTCGTTCATGTGGACGTCAAGCGGGATAAAACCGGGCGAAGGCGGCTATGTCGTCCAGTTCGTCATGAAGTTCGGCCTTATTGTGATAGGCCTTTTCTCCGCGATATTCATGATGTATATAAACAACTTCCTCATGAAGAGGCGCAGCAACGAGATGGGCATATACAGCATCCTCGGCATGGACAAAAAGAACATCAGCGGGATACTCGGCGCTGAAACGCTCATATCATCATCTATATCCATCATCTCCGGGATCGTGCTGGGCATCATATTCAGCAGGCTCTGCACTATGATCCTGAGGCGCATGCTTGACCTCAGCATCTCTGATACGCCGGTGCTCAGCGTTAAGGGGATCGTGATAACGGCCGTGTTCTTCGCAGCACTTTTCACCTTCCTTCTTCTGAGGAACTGCATGCATCTTAGATTCACCAGCGTCATAGACATGCTGCACGGCTCGGATGACGGCGAAAGAGAGCCGAAGAACAAGGTCATCCTGTCGCTCATCGGCATCGCCGCGCTCGCCGCAGGCTATACGATGGCGCTGACGATAGATAACCCGGTGAGCTCGCTCAGGAGGTTTTTCTTCGCGGTGATACTCGTCATATCCGGCACATACCTGCTTTTCACGACTGTCAGCATCGCCGTCCTGAAGCTCCTCAAGCGCAATAAAAAGTACTATTACAAGCCGGAGCACATGACGGCCGTATCAGGCCTGCTTTTCAGGATGAAGCAGAATGCTGTCGGGATGGCCAACATCTGCGTGCTTTCAACGATCGTGCTCGTCACTGTGTCGACAACGTTCTGCCTGCAGCAGGGCATCGACCATACGATAGACAATGTCGTCCCTTACCAGGCAAGCTTCATGGTCCGCATGGATTCCGGCAGCACAGACACGATGTCTGACAGCAGGACCGCCCGCGTCATGAGCGGGATAGAAAACGCCGCGTCGAAGAACAATGTAAAGATCACGAAGTCAAAGGTCTTCTCTGCTCTGACTTTTAACGCTAAGATCAATACGAAAAAAGGCACTTTATATCTCAGGACGAAGGGAGCGACAAGGGTCAGCCCTACTGTCTTCGTCATCACGGAGTCCGGATACAATAAGCTCACGGGGAAAAATGTCGATCTCAAGAAAAACGAGGGCATC
>JBJETC010000292.1:0-7374 GCA_051883115.1 Anaerovoracaceae bacterium | reverse complement strand
CTCCAACCTGAAGGCTCAGGTAGAGAGCTTCGGCCTCGGCAACAAGCTCCAGGAAGTAAAGGACATGTACAAGGAAGTCAACATGATGCTCGGCGACATCGTAAAGGTAACACCGTCATCGAAGGCTGTAGGAGACATGGCCATCTTCATGGTACAGAACGACCTTACACCGGATAACATCCTTGAAAAAGGAAAGGGCATAGACTTCCCTGACTCCATAGTTTCATTCTTCGAAGGAATGATGGGACAGCCTCTCGGCGGATTCCCGAAGGAACTCCAGAAGCTCGTCCTCAAGGACAAGAAGCCTATCACATGCAGACCTGGCGAGCTCCTCGAGCCTGAAGACTTCGACTACATCAAGTCAGGACTCAAGAAGTACTTCAACCTGGAAGGAACACCGCGTGAAGTCATCAGTTACGCTATGTATCCGAAGGTTTACCAGGATTACCTCAAGAGCCTCGAGAACGACGGAAACTTCAGGAACCTCGGATCGGACATATTCTTCCATGGCCTTGCTGTAGGAGAGACATGCGAGATCACACTTGAAGAAGGTAAGACGATGATCGTCAAGCTCGACGAGGTCAAGGAGCCGGATCAGGATGGATTCAGAGAGCTCGTATTCACGATCAACGGAAACAGAAGGATCATAAAGATCAAGGATAAGGCAGTAGAGAACGCTGTAACGAGTGTTTCCGTAAGATACGCAGAGGAAGGAAATCCTAACGAAGTAGGAGCGAACATCCCTGGAAACATCGTGAAACTCCTTGTCGCAAAGGGAGAGCACGTTACGGAGAAGCAGCCTATCGCAGTCATCGAAGCGATGAAGATGGAGACAAACATCATCGCGACGGCAGAAGGAGATATCGAGGACTTCTACGTAAAGGAAGGCGAGCAGGTCAAATCAGGACAGCTCGTCGCTACAATAAAATAGCTTGATCATCTTTCGATGAAATAGAAGAGGCAGCCCGCAGGGGCTGCCTTTTCGTATGTCTGAAAAAAAGAGAAGGCCGTCAGGCTTTCTCTATGATTTATGTGTCATATGTCATATGTCATATTTCCGGGAAATCAGACAGGAAACATTTTACGAAGGAATCTATCTCAAGATAGTTCGTTTTTTCCCCGTTTTTTAATATGAGGAAACCGCTGCTGAAAGCAGGGTACTCAAAAATGTCATCGGAAATATATGTTTTTCTCCTGTCCCCGAGTATCTTCTCGGCGTCGATCACATAGACGCCGCCAGCAACTTTTTCAGCCGGGATATCGAAGACGCCTGTGCCGTCGGGATCTATGCTGACGCTGTAAGGACGGTCCGCCGTCGGGAAAGCCGTGTAGCCGGCTGTTTTTCTGCCGTAGAGCACTTTTATCGTCAGAGACGACTGACTGACCGTTATATTTTTTACGTCGAACAGACCGCACGGGAAGCCGTAATACGCGAGAGCCTCATTGAGGTCGGCCGTTTTCAGCACGGTCATGATCCTCGCGAGCTGGATTATATCGTCGTGGTTGTGCAGCAGGATGAAGCGTCTCAGCCGCTGATCGCGCGACTTCACATACTCGAAGTACATTTTTACGCTTTCCCCGCCGTCTATCTCGTCGTCTCTCGACGAAGCCATGCCGAGGTAGCGTTCGATGTCCTTCTGCTTCAGCGACCCGGTGATTTTCTTTATGTCCGTGGACCTTCTCACGATGTTGTAAAGGTCAAAATCGTATTTTTTCGGAAACTTCACGCCTTTTTTCCTGCAGCGCTCCTCGAGAAAAGGGATGTCGAATGACGCACCGTTATATGTGACGAGGAAGTCAGCATCCTTCAGCTCATCGGCCGCAGCTTCAAGGATCTCAGCCTCTTCGGACGGTGATTCCGCGAAGAACTGGACAGTCTCGGCGCTGCTGCCGCGGAAGCGAAGGATCCCTATGAGGATCACGGAAGATCTTTTCGGCGAAAGCCCTGTCGTTTCAATGTCGAGCACAGCATAGTCCCCGCCCTCGAAGAACATGTCGAACGATCTGCTCCTGTACGGATGCATGGATATGCTGTCTTTTTCCGTTATCATGCCTTATTCTCCAAAAAAACGAAGCAGACCAAAACGTGTGGTCTGCTTCAATCAAAAGGGGTATTGGGTTTAGAGATAAATGAGGTTATCATTGAAAGGGGGTGATAACCTTAGCTATATTATAAGGGCTGATGAGTAAAAATGCAACATGTAAAAAATCCCGGGAAAACATTTATATTTTAAGATTATTGGCCTTTTTTACCGCCTATACTTATAATTCACGGTGGAATTTGATTGAAATCGATATACAAGCGCAGTCAAAACGTGATATAATCATAGATGTTGAAGCATGACATCATGACAGGACTTTATCCCGCTGATTTCAAGGAATCCGGCGATGACACGCCGTTAAGTCCTGCTGAAATACATTTATCGAAGGGAAGGAAAAAGAATGGGCAGATTGCAGCAGCAGATCTCAGTCGGAACTAAGATCGCGAACACAAGACTTGTACTGCCTCCAATGGCAACAGAGGGAGCTGAAGACGGCAAGGTCACGAAGAAGATCGTTGACCATTACGATCAGTTCACAAAGGGAGGATATTTCGGCATTGTCGTCACAGGACACACATACGTAAGTGACGATGGAAAATACAGTGAATGCCAGGTTTCATCTGCGCATGACGAAGACATAGAAGGACTCGCTAAGGTAGCTGACGTCGTACACAAGAACGGCTCGCTCGTGCTGCTCCAGCTGAACCACTGCGGCAGCGCCGGAGATATGAAGCTCACGGGACATGACCTCATCGCTCCGAGCCCGGCCCTCAACATGAGTCCGAGCGCGAAGACGAGACTCCATGCGCGCGCTATGACGATGGATGACATCGACAGGGTAAAGCATGACTTCATTGACGCGGCTTACAGAGCAAAAGAAGCGGGCTACGACGGAGTCGAACTCCACGCGGCTCACGGATTCCTTCTCAACGAGTTCTATTCGCCGCTCGCGAACAAGAGGAACGACCTTTACACAGGAAAGAACATGGTCGGCAGGACACGTCTGCAGATAGACATCATCTCAGGCATCAGAGAAGTCTGCGGCACTGATTTCATCATCTCGATGAGATTCGGCGCCTGCGACTACAAGCTCGGCGGAAGCCTTGACACAGAAGCTGTCATCGCCGCTCAGTATTATTTCGAGGCAGGTCTCGACCTCATCGATATCTCAGGCGGTATGTGCGGTTTCATCCATCCGTCCAAGAAGGAGCCAGGATATTTCGGAGCTGTGGCTCAGATGATAAGATCATCAGTCCACATCCCTCTCGTCCTCACAGGCGGTATCAAGACGCCTGAGGAAGCAGAGGATCTTATCGAGAACGGCAATGCTGACATGATCGGTGTCGGACGTGCTGTGATGGCTGATCCTGACTGGGCGAGAAGAGCAATCGAAGAATATTAACTGAAAAATATCAAGAGAAAATATTATATTGCGATAAAAGTGACAGTCTTTTTTTCCTGACAGCGGAGGGTCCCGTATGAGACGAAAGCTCCTGGCCTTTGTTGCGGCAATGGTCTTAGGGATGATCGCGAGAGATATTTCATATGTAACAGCAGCCGGCTTATGCCTGGCTGCTTTTTTTATATATTTTAAGATCAACGAGATCGAAGGCTGTCTGGCGCTCGGCATCCCGGTGAGAGAAGCGAGGATCACGGCGGTCTTTGCGGTAACAGGGGTGATACTCATGTCGATCCAGCTTTTCTGCTTCGACTGCTGCCGCTGTCTCGACACGGAAGGGGAGGCCGTGATAAGAGCTGAGGTCATAAAAGTCACAAAGTATGAAGACGAAAAATACAAGTTCGAATGCAGGATCATATCGGAAGACGGCAGGAACAGGGTGAGCACGTTCATGAGGCCGCTGACGGCGGTTTTCGGCGGCGACAGGGCTGTTGTGTCATGCTTCAGGAACATAGATGATCACTGGAAGCTCACCGGATGCGAAGTCGAGTTCCGGGGGAAAGCGGAGCAGCCTGATACGGCCGGGAACCCGCACTGTTTTGATTACAGGCGGTACCTCATGAGCAGGAAGATCACGCACGTGAGCACGGCTGAGGCTTTCACATCAGTGAAGGGGCCGCGCAGTATATATGGGCGCACGATGCGGCAGATATCAGGACTCAGGGAGAGGTTCGCCGGGAGCCTGGGCACTGACAGAGAAACAGAAGCTTTTATTAGGGGCGTCCTTTTCGGCGACAGCAAGATGATGCCGGACGAGACGGCTGAGGATTTCAGAAAGAACGGGACGGCTCATGTCCTCGCAGTGAGCGGGCTCCATGTCGGAGTGCTTTATGGTGTTTACCGCGCTTTGCTGAAAAAATGGCGGAGCCGGGTGCTTACAGCCGCATTCCTCGCGTTCCTCATTTTTTACGGCGCGATCACATGCTGGACCGTTTCCGTAGTGAGGGCTTCGATCCTAATAATCCTTATGATCGCGGGCGACGCCCTCGACAGGCGCTTTGACATGAAGACAGCGCTCGCAGCGGCTCTTTTTATCATACTTGCCATGTGCCCGGCAGCAGTGTTCAGCCAGTCTCTCATTATGTCGTTCCTCGCGGTGTACGGCATATCATCAGTACAGCCGTTCCTTCAGAGACACCGGGTCATGGGCTCCGGATCTGCCATTGCGGCCCAGATAGTCATGGCGCCTTATATCTCGTATGAATTCAATATGCTGCCGCTCGCGGCGGTCGTCATCAATGTGCCGGTAGTTTTCATGATATCTGTAACGGTGCCGCTCGGCATGATATGCCTCGGTCTCTACGCAGTTTCAGCAGGAGGGGCAGTTTCGCTTTTCGGCATGGCCTTATGCGGGCTCGCTCAGTTAGTCATAAAGGTGAATAAAATCGCGGCAGAAGCTGATTTTGCGGCGCTGACGGTAAGATCGATGCCGGCGTGGGCGCTTGCCGCGGTCTATCTCATCATGTTCAGCGTGACATCAGAGCTGTTTTTCATTTTATGGCACAGGAAAAGGAAGAAGGTACTGGCCTGCGCTGCCGCTCTCATGACTGCCGCGGCAGTTTTTACGGGCGCGGTTACATACGACCCTGTTTCGCACGCTGATGCCGTGATGGTCGACGTGGGACAGGGAGACTGCATGCACTTCAGGTCAGGGAGCGTTGATGTGATGATCGACGGAGGCGGGAGCGAAAGGTACGATGTCGGGAGCAAGACGCTCAAGCCGTATCTTTTGAAGAACGGATGCACCGATCTCGATCTGGCATGCGCGACTCATCTCCACACTGACCATTATCTCGGGCTGGAGCAGCTTAGCCGTGTGTTCAGGATCAGGAAGGCCGTGACGAAAGGAAGAGCAGGTCAGGTGATAAAAGCGGGGAGCAGCATGTATATAACCGTGCTCTGGCCTGAAAATACGCGGTCTGGCGATATAGAGAGCGAAGACGAGAATGCCGTATCCATGGTCTTCAAAGTGCATATAAACGGATTCACCGTGCTCGTCACGGGAGACATATCGGCGGAAGGTGAAAAGATGCTGCTCGACAGGTATAAAGGCACGGATGCGCTGAAATGCGATGTGCTCAAGGTGCCGCATCATGGCAGCAGGTACAGCAGCTCGCCTGAGTTCATAAGGGCGGCGGATCCGAAGATCGCTTTGATAGGTGTCGGCAAAAACAACATATACGGCCATCCGGCTCCCGAGGTGATAAGGCGTTATGAAAAAATGGGGATAAAGGTCTGCAGGACGGATCTCGACGGTGCTGTCGGGATAAGGCGCCGCGGCGGGAAGCTCACCGTATCGTGCGAGCGTAAGAGGGGACGGACAGGATGGAGCTGATCTAAGCTAAAAAGGCGAAATAAAAAGACGCCCCGGCCGGGACGTCTTATATCATGTCTATTTCTGCTGGTCGCGTGGATCAGCCGAATCTTTGTAATGAGGTCTGTTTTTCAGGATCTTGTTGAATGTCTCTATGATAGGGCCGACATTCTCATCTTCATCGACGACTACGAGCATGGTGTTGTCGCCGGCAACAGTACCGACGACGTGAGCGAGCCCGAGGTTGTCTATGGCTTCGCCGGCGGCACCTCCGCAGCCGGACAGCGTCTTTATGAGGATGAGGTTTTTCGCCACATTGTAGGAAACGATCGTCTCTCTGAATATCTTGACGAAACGCTCCGAAATAGGGGCGTCGAACCTGTTGCTCACGGCGTATTTATACTTGCCGCTCGCAGTCAGCACCTTTACGAGCTGCAGATCCTTGATATCTCTCGATACCGTGGCCTGCGTGACATCGTAGCCGGCTTCCTTGAGCAGAGCCGCGAGCTTTTCCTGAGTCTCGACTTCGTTGTTCTTTATGATTTCAAGTATTTCGTTCTGACGTGAATACCTCATTTACAATGACCTCCGGATAAATATCAGAATTGATATTTATAATTATACCATTTCATGTTTAATATGCAAATACTATTGCATCAATTAAGCATCATGGACAGCGAAGTGTCTGAAAACAGCGTGTTTCCGTTATACAGGAACAGCACATCCGTTATGCCGTTCGCGGAGATCACATCGCTTATCTTGCCGAAATAGTACCTCGGATCCACGACGACGATCTTGCTGAAATCCTGCGTGAAGAACGGGATCATGCTGTTCGCGTATGAGTCCTTTATGATAAGCAGGCTGCGCTTCGACTTTACCGGCGTCGTTATCGTGTAGAACGGGTGGTTGCTGCCTCCGAACACTGTATAAGCGTCTTTTTTGCTGAGGTTGTCGAGCTTATAGAAGTTCGTGGTCTTTTCCTTCGTGTCGGAATAGTAGATCACGGAGTTCTTATAGCCTGAGGACGTCGGCAGGTATATGGATATGGAATCGTCGCGGCCGTTCGTGAAGCCGCTCTTTGAGTAGAGCGTGCCCTTGAAGTCGTTCGATACGACGTATTTTTTATACTTGACGCTGCTGGTGAGGTCCATCTTCTGGTGAGCCGTGTCGTACGCGAGTTTCGCGCCTTCGCTCGTCCAGTGGTGGTCTGTCCTGTAGTACAGCTGCACGGAGTTTTTCTTATGTCTGAACGATGAACGCACATCTATCGGGATGATGCCATACTTCGTCATTTTTCTGAAAAATTTGTCCATATACGCGTCCTGATCGGCGGTCTCGACAGTTGCCGGCAGTTTATCCTTGTAAATGTTGGCTGCATTAGGAGCGAGCAGGAAGTACATGTTCAGGTTCTCGTTCTGGCGCTTGAAAAGCTTCAGATGCCTGTAAGTTTCCGAGAGCTGCTCACTGTCAGGTACCGTGATGTCCTCCATGAGATAATGGTCGTGGCACTTGATGACGCCGTTTGATTTCAGTCTGCCGACTGCGAGGTCGGATGATGT